>JACMIV010000216.1 GCA_014380965.1 Rhizobiaceae bacterium
CGACGATTACCTGCGCAGCTTCGTCTTCGAGATCCCCAACAACTGGGTGCTCCGCGACTACCCCGGCAAAGACAAAACCCGCGTCATTCGCACCGCCGACCAGTTCGGCGAGGACAAGAGCGATCTGCGCACCGCCTCCTTCACCCAGTTCTCGTTTGCCGACACCGCCGTCGAGGTCCGCATCACCCTGCTCGCCCTCTGAAGGACGCCCCATGGATCTCGGCCAGCTCGCGCTTGCGGCTCTCCTCGGCTTCATCGAAGGCCTGACGGAGTTCATCCCGGTCTCCTCGACCGGTCATATCCTGCTCGCTGGTCACGTTCTCGGCTTCGAGTCCCCCGCCGGCACGTTCGAGGTTCTGATCCAGCTCGGCGCGGTGCTGGCCGTCCTCTCGGTCTACTTCGCCAAGCTCTGGCATCTCTTCGTGACGCTGCCCTCAAGCGCGGACAGCCGCCGCTTCGTCGGCGGCATCCTCCTCGCTTTCCTGCCCGCCGCGTTCATCGGCGCGTTGGCGCACGACTTCATCAAGACGGTGCTCTTCGAGTCGCCGATGACGATTTGCGTCGCGCTTCTCGTCGGCGGAGTCATTCTTCTCCTCATCGACCGGATGGCGCTGAAGCCGCGCTACACCGACGTGATGGAATTTCCGCTGTCGCTTTACTTGAAGATCGGCTTCTTCCAGTGCCTCGCCATGATTCCCGGTACCTCGCGCTCGGGCGCGACGATCGCCGGCGCGCTGCTGCTCGGCACCGACAAGCGCTCGGCGGCCGAGTTCTCGTTCTTCCTCGCGATGCCCACCATGGCAGGCGCCTTCGCCTATGATCTCTACAAGAGCCGCAACCTCCTCTCGGCCGATGACCTCTCGCTCATCGCCGTCGGCTTCCTCGTCTCCTTCCTCACCGCGCTCGTCGTCGTGAAGTATCTCCTCGACTTCGTCTCCCGCCACGGCTTCGCCCCCTTCGCTTGGTGGCGCATCGCGGTCGGCGCGATCGGCATCGTGGCGATCGTGATCGCGGGGTGAGGCGTATTCGGATCGATCACACCCGTCGAGTCGCATTGCCGGATCGGGCAACTTCGTCTTTTCCGGTCGTCCTCCCGGGCTTGACTCGGGATCCATGCCGAACTGCTTAATATGGAAGGGTCGGTGGGCCTTGGGACGCCTTGGCCCTGAACCCACGCGTCTGCCGCGGCGGCCTCGACATGGATTCCGGATCGAGTCCGGGATGACGATCGGAGAGGGTGATGCTGGACCAAAGCGCCCCGCTCCAGCCAATCGGCCGCGCCGCATCGAATCCTGCGTGATCAAAGCCGCTCGGAGATGGAAGGTCCTCTGCGGGGTGTCTAACGCTTAGAACAGGTCGAGCGTGAAGCGCTTAGAGAGGCCGAGGCCGAAGGTGTACTGCTCGTCATCGCCGGCTTCAACGATCGGCGAATCCTTGGCGTCGCCGACGAACTGGCTGTAGGAGGCGTCGGCATTGAGGAACCAGTCCGGGCGGAACTCGTAGCGGGCGGATGCCGCGACGCCGACGCTCTTGAAGCCGCCGTCGGGCTCGTAGGCGTCGTAGCCCGAGGTGAAGGCCTCTGCCGTCGTCACGCCGAAATAGGTTTCGGTGTAGTCGTCGGAGGCGAGCGTCGCGAAGGGTCCGGCCTTCAGCGTCAGTTCCTGAACCGGCCGAGCGATGGCGTTGGCGCCGAACCCGCCGACGAAACCTTCTGCGCCGCCGAAGGCATAGCGCGCCTCGCCGTAGACTTCCGCGAAGCTCCACTCGTAACCGACGCGGATGCCGGCCTCGTATGTGGCGTCGACGTCGTCCAGACCGTCGAGGTCATCGAAATCGTCCGAGTCGCGCTCGCCGACATAGCCGATCGAGGGCCCGAAGGAGAAGCCGCCGCCTTGCGGATCGCGGCTGCCGATGACGAAGAGGCCGGGGATGTCGAGATAGTCGACCGCGACGATCGGAAAGGGCGAGACGGTGTATTCGTCCGATCCCTCGTATTCCGGCGCGATCCGACCGCCGGCACCCAGCTCGATGACGAGGTCGGCGCCGTCGTCCACCACAGGCGCTTCCGCCACCGGTTCGTAGACCGAGACGTCGGCTGCAAAGACGGCGCCCGAGGCGGCGAGCAACGCGACCAGCGATACGGCGAGCGAAAGAGCGGGCTTGGCGGACATCTGCGTGTTCTCCAGACGGGATGCGGTCTCGATCGACCGCGCTTGGCATTAGTCTCCCCGAAATATGATAAGGCGTCGATAACGAAAGGGCGAACGCGCACAGATCGCCTTCCGCGGCATCGTTTGCTTCAACGCCGTTGCAGGAAGGACACGAGAAAGCGCGGCAACGAGGGGTTCAGCCGTAACGTCGAGGCACACGCTTCGGCGAGGCGGCGCCTAACCCAGGAGCCCGGTGACGCCGCGCCGCAGAAGGTCGAGGCCGAGCACCGTCAGAATCGCCATGAGGATGCGGCGGAACCAGGTTTCGTCGAGCCGTTTCAGGAACGCCGTGCCGGCCATCGTGCCGAGAAAGCCGGTGGCGATCATGGCGCCCGTCAGCGGCAGATAGGGGCCGAAGCCGACGCCGAGGGCGAAGAAGGCGACGCCCTTCAGCGCGTGCTGGACCGCCGTCGTCGCCGCCATCGTGCCGACGAGGCGCTGGCGGTCGGGATAGGTCTGGGCGAGGATGCCGGCATTGATCGGCCCCGTCGCCCCGAAGAACATGGTGAGAAACGTCGTGCCGGCTCCCATCAGCACGAAGCCGCGCTTGGTGAGCGCGCCGAGCGCCGGCATCTTCACGAAGGTGAGGACGAGGATGAACAGCCCGAGCGCCGTCTGGAGCACCGCCTCGGGCAGCGCGACGACGAAGCGCGCTCCGATGCCAGCTCCGAAAAGCGCGCCGGCGAAGAAGGGGCCTACCGCCGGCCAGTCGACATGCGCGCGCTGGACGACGACGCGGCCGACATTCGAACCGAGCTGCACGAGGCCGTGGACGGGTATCAGCACCGCGACGGGGAGGTAGAGGCTGAGCACCGCGAGCATCCCGAGCCCGCCGCCGAGCCCGAAGGCGGCCGTGGTCGCCGAGGTGACGAAACTTGCCAGCGCCAGGAAGAGGCCGACGCCCGGCGACAGCCCGGCCGGCAGCAGCGCCTCGATCATGCCGCCGGCGCTTTGCGAGGTGCGATCAGGAAACGCCGTCCTCGCGCTTCATGCCGCCGGCCTGCGGATCCGGCTTGGTGAACTGTCCCTGCGGACGAAAGCGCACGAGATAGGTCGGCAGGATCGATTCCATCGTCTGCGGGAGGATGCCGAAGGCCTCGAACGTGCGCCCGTCGGCGATCGCGGCCTCCGTCACCACGTTGTCGCGCTGGAGCTGCTTCACCTGATCGGTCGTCAGCGGCGCGCCGGGCAGCTTCTCGAGGAAACCCGCCATGCGGCCGGCAAGGCCGAAGGGGATGCTGACGAAGCCGCGCTTGCGCCGGACGACCTTCAGCATGATCTCCATCGCCTCGCGGAAGGAGACGATCTCCGGACCGCCGAGCTCGTAAGCCTTGCCGCCCGGAACCTTGCCCTCGACTGCCATGGCCACGGCATCGGCGACGTCGTTGACGTAGACCGGCTGGAAGCGCGTGATCCCCCCGCCGACGAGCGGCAGAACGGGTGCGAGGCGCGACATGTCGGCGAAACGGTTGAAGAACTGGTCTTCCGGTCCGAACACGACCGAGGGGCGCAGGATCGTCGCGCCTGGCACGGCCTCGAGCACCGCCGCCTCGCCCTCGCCCTTCGAGCGTGCATAGCCCGAATCCGACCCGGATTCGGCGCCGATCGCCGACATCTGCGTCAGCCCGGCACCCTGCCCGCGTGCAGCTTCCGCCACGGCCCGCGCGCCGGCGGACTGCAGCGCGTCGAAGCTCTGGAGGCCGGATTCTGCAAGGATGCCGACGAGATTGACGACGTGATCGACGCCCTCGACCGCCCGGTCGACCGACCAGCGATAGCGCAGGTTTGCCTGGACCGGCATGACCTGACCCATGTTGCCGGTGATCTGGAGATGATAGGCAAGATCCGGCCTGCGGCAGGCGACGCGGATACGATGCCCACGCTTTGCCAACGCCCGAACGACATAGCGCCCGAGAAAACCCGAACCGCCGAAGACGGTGATCGTCTTTTCCGTATCGATCGTCATGTCCGCTCCTCGGTTGTCCGTCCCGCACGCTCGTTGCGCGAGCCCGCAACGGGCGCCGCATCGTCCTCGACGGGTCGCATCAAAAAGGCCGACGTCGGCGCAAGTTCGGCCGAAACGCGCTGCGGCCCTCGCCGATCCGTATCCCCTGCCTCATAGACGCTTCGACCCCCAA
>JACMIV010000217.1 GCA_014380965.1 Rhizobiaceae bacterium
GAAAACGGCCCGCGCGATGGCGGGCCGTTCAAGGTTGGAAGCGGAGAGCTTCGAGGAAACACCGTTGGAGTGGATGGGACCGGCGTCGGTGTCTCATAGGCAGCGGCGGCGCCTCGCGGCCTTCAGGGCGAGTTGGAACGTCGGGTCTTCGCGCCAGCCGGCGGTCAGCGCATCGTGAACGTCGTCGCGCCGAAGTCCGACGTCGGACAAAAGATAGTCCGGCATGTCGGCGAGGCGATGGGCGGCACGCCGGTTGCGAAGCATGCGGATCATCGCCAAGGCTGCTGCAGCGACGACGCCGGGCGCAGGGATACGCGTGAAGAAATCGCCACCGAGGGGCGTTCTGGAAAAGAGGGTCATGGCGGTCTTCCTTGGTTGAGCCATTGCAATCACCCGGCGAGCCGGAGATCAGGCAAGGAGCGACCGTTCCGGAGTTGGGGTGCTTCCCTTGGCCGGTCCGGCGAAGCTGATCTCGTCTGACGATTGCAATATACGCCCGGCCAATTGATCAAACCAACGAATGTTGCTTATATCGCTCATCAACTAGAATGATGGGACAGGGCCATGGCCTCACCGCTGGATCTCGATCAACTCCGCAGTTTCGTCGCCATCGTCGACACCGGCAGCTTCACCCGCGCGGCCGAGGAGGTGTTCAAGACGCAGTCGGCCGTCTCGATGCAGATGCGAAAGCTGGAGGAGCGGCTGCAGGCGCAGCTCTTCGAGCGGACGGGGCGCATGACGAAGCTCACCGACGAAGGCGGGCGCCTTCTCCTCTATGCCCGCAAGATGCTCGCCCTCAGCCAGGAGACGCTGACCGCCTTCGACGAGGACTCGATCGAAGGCTTCGTGCGGATCGGGCTTCCCGACGACTATGCCGAACGACTCTTGCCGGAGATCATGGCGCGCTTTACGCGCTCGAACCCGAAGGTCGAGCTGCAGATCGCCTGCGAGAGTTCGTCGAGCCTCGTCGAGCACATCGAGAAGGGCCATCTCGACGTCGCGCTCGTCTGCCCGATGCGCGCGCGCCACGCCGACATCGTCCGGCGCGAGCCGCTCCACTTCGTCACGTCCGCCGCGCATTCGGTGCATCTCGAGCCCATCCTGCCGCTCGCCATCGGACGCGCCGATTGCCATTGGCGCAAGCTGTGCATCGACGGGCTGAACGGGATCGGACGCCAGCACAAGATCCTCTTCACGTCCTGGTCCGCAACCATCGTCAGTTCGGCGGTTCTGGCGGGCCTTGCCGTCAGCGTGCTACCGGAATGCGCCTTGCGGTCGGGGATGCGGGTGCTCGGGGAGGCGGACGGCTTTCCCCGTCTCGACGATGCGGAAATATCGATGCTGCGGGCAAAGACTTCCGATCGCCCGGTCGTCGACGCTCTGATCGCGCATATCCGCGACAGCCTGCAAAACCTGATACCCGCCAAGCCCGAAGCGAGCGTTCACCAGATTCCGGAGACGCGGGTCATCCGCACGCAACGTCTGCGGCCGGGCATGGTCGCGGCCGGCTGGTAGGGTCCGTTACGAGCAATCCGGATTCGCCATCGGACTTGACCCAGCGGCGCGCACGTAGCCAGACTGGACTATGGCCCTCCCCGACGAATCCGCTACTGCCGCTGCCTCGAACCTTGCCGAATACACGGTGTCGGAGCTCTCCGGCGCCCTCAAGCGCACGGTCGAGGATGCGTTCGACCATGTGCGGGTGCGCGGCGAGATTTCCGGTTATCGGGGGCCGCATTCCTCGGGCCATGCCTATTTCGCGCTGAAGGACGATCGCGCGCGGCTCGAAGCCGTGATTTGGCGCACGTCGTTCGTAAAGCTCGCCTTCAAGCCGGAAGAAGGGCTTGAGGTCATCGCGACCGGCAAGCTCACGACCTATCCCGGTTCGTCCAAGTATCAGATCGTCGTCGAGACCATCGAGCCCGCCGGTGCCGGCGCGCTGATGGCGCTTCTCAACGAAAGACGGCTTCGGCTGGAGGCCGAAGGGCTCTTCGCCGAGGCGCGCAAGCGGCCGCTACCCTTCATGCCGCGCGTCATCGGCGTCGTCACCTCGCCGACCGGCGCCGTCATCCGCGACATACGCCACAGGATCGCCGACCGCTTTCCGGTGCATCTCCTCGTCTGGCCCGTGCGCGTGCAAGGCGAGACCTCGGGCGCGGAGGTGACGGCGGCCATCGAAGGCTTCAACGCGCTCGCGGCAGGGGGCCCGATCCCGCGGCCGGACGTCATCATCGTCGCGCGCGGCGGCGGCAGCCTGGAAGACCTCTGGGGTTTCAACGACGAGGCAGTCGTGCGCGCGGCGGCAGCGTCGGTGATCCCGCTCATCTCGGCGGTCGGCCACGAGACCGACTGGACTCTGATCGACCACGCCGCCGACCGGCGCGCGCCGACGCCGACGGGGGCCGCAGAAATCGCCGTGCCGGTGAAGGCCGATCTGGTAGCAGCCCTTGCCGCGCTCCATGCGCGGCAGGGTGGCGCCATCTCGCGGCGGCTTGCGGAAGGGCGAC
>JACMIV010000218.1 GCA_014380965.1 Rhizobiaceae bacterium
GCGGTGCCGATGAGGTTCTCGAAGGTGCTGTCGCCGGGGAGAAGCGTGTAGGTCACCCCGCCGACGTCGAGATAGCGGCCCTCGGAGACGATGCGGTCCCGGATGAAGATGTTGTCGTTGCGATGGGCGAAGCCTTCGAGGATGTCGACGGTGACGCCGCTTCCCTCGACCCGGCTGTAGCTGAGAAGGTCCGTGCCGGTGTCGGTGGTCGTGCGCTGCGGCGTTTCGAGCGAGCCGTCGAGCGTGTCGCCGTCGGCACCGCCGAAGATCGTGTCGTCGCCCACATTGCCGTAGAGGATGTCGGCGCCCGCGCCGCCCTCCAGCACGTCGTCGCCGCCCGAGCCGTCGAACTCGTTGTTCGCGGCATCGCCGGTCAGCGAGTCGGCGAAGATCGAGCCCTGGACCACCTCGATGCCGCTGAGAACGTCGCCCGTCGCCTCGCCGCCATAGGCGGTGCCGGTCGACAGATCGATGACGACGGAGCCTCTCGAAAACACGTAGCTCGTCGCGTCACGGCCTAACGCGCCCGCCAGGAGGTCGCCACCCTCGCCGCCGAGGAGGAAGTCGTCGCCGAAGCCGCCGATCAGCCTGTCGTTACCGCCGAGGCCAAACAAGGTCTTGCCGACGAATTGGACTCCCGTGAACTGGTCGCCCGTCGTCAGTTCGTCGTCGAAGGCGGTGCCGGTGATCTGCTCTATGCCCTCCAGCCGGTCGCCCTCGGCCTCGCCGCCGAAGCCGACCGCGGAGCCGAAGGTATCGCGGTAGAAGCGCACGCCGACGCCGGTTCCCGCATTGGCGGCCTCGTAGCTGACGTCGTCGAAGCCGGACCCGCCGACGAGCGTGTCGGCGCCCGCGCCGCCATAGAGCGTGTCGTCGTCCGCGCCGCCGTCCAGCACGTCGTCTCCGGCGCCGCCCTGGAGCTGGTCCTCGCCGGCTTCACCCGAGATTTCGTCGTTGCCGCCGCCGCCGATGACGAAGTCGTTGCCCGTTCCCGCGCCGACGACGACCGCCTGAAGCACGTCCGACGCGACGATGAGGCTGTCGGCGAGGGCACCGAGATTGCCGGTAATGCGCTCGACCGGCGCCTCGGCGCTGCCGAAGACCTGGTAGGCGCCGAAAGCGCTGACCGCCAAGACGCCGGGAAGGCTCGCCCCCGTCTCCTCGTCGACGGCGTTGCCGATCATGTAGTATTCGGGGACGAAGAGATCGTCGCCGATGAGGTAGGAAATCGGGCCGCCCGTGTCCTTGCCGATCTCGCGCAGACTGGCGAGGATGCCCGTGTGGAGGAGAAGGTCCGTCTCTGCGCCTTCCACGATCCGGGCGAGACCCCGGTCGATCGGCGAGACGGCGGGTTCGCAGGTCGTGTAGTTGAAGTCGGCGAACTCGGCCTTCGCGATGGTGATCGTCTTCGAGGCGCTGAAGAAGCCGACGCCGATCTTGCCGACCACCTCGAGATCGGCCCAGGCGCGCCCGGTCAGCGGATCGAGGAAGCAGTCGCCGAAGTCGGCAAGCCGCGTCTTGCCGTCACCGTCGGCATCGCGCAGGTAGGCCTCGACGAGAAGGTTCAGCCCGCCGCCGATCTTCAGCGAGGCGATGCCGATATCGACGCCCGCATAGCCCTTGAGGACGGCGTCGATCTCGGCCGCGATCTTGCCCGGAACGGGCGTTCCCTCCGCGTCCGTCGTCGCGACGTAGAGTCCCGCGTAGATCGCCTCCAGGAAGTCGCCGGTCGCGATCCCCGCGGTGTCGAAGCCGAAGGAAAGGTCGACCGAGGCGTTGACGCCGGCCTTGAGGCCGAGGCCGATCGGGCCGACGATCGGGAAGAACAGATCGACCTGAGCCGGCAGTTCCAGCTTCGGCAGGTCGAGCTGGACGATCGTGACGGGATCGAAGAGCTGGTTGAACAGGATGTTCACGACGAGGCTCGGATTGTCGAACAGTGGGAGCGTCAGCCCGAGCTCGTCGGTGAAGCCTCCCGCCAGATCCGGCACCTCGTCGAAGATGCCCGTGTCGAGGATCGCCTGGTTGAAATCGGCCAGGATCTGCACAGGATCGATGCCGACGAAGTTCGCGATCGCGTCGAGCGGATCGTCGCCGATCGAGAAGCTGCCGACATTGATCGCGCCGTCCGCTTCGAGGTCTGCGGCAATATCGCGGACGAGGTCGAGATAGCTCACCTTCTTGAGATAGTCGGCGATCGGTGCGAACTGGTCGCCGGCAATGCCGGAGTCGGCGAACTTGACGAAGAGATCGGCCAGACTGATGTCGCCGTCCTTGATGAGTTCGGGCAGCGTGTCGAGATATTCGTCGAAACCGCTGTCCTCCGAGGCGCCGTCGATGACCGGAAGCGGCCCGGTGATGAGATCGAGGATTTCGCCGAGGGGCCCGGAGTCGAGAACGTCTGAAATCGTCCCGAAGAGTCCGCCGAAGACGCCGAGGATCGAGGAAAGGTCGATGCTGATGTCGTTGAAGGCGATCTTCGGGCTGCCGCCCTCGAGATCGAATTCGATGACGAAGTTGGTCGAGATCTCAGGCAGCGCTCCGTTGGCAAGGCTTGCCACGAGGTCGAGATCGATCCCCGCCGTGCCTGCGAAGTCGGGCGTCAGCGGTCCCGCGAAGGCGTCCGCGGCACGGCCGGGAGGCAGGTCGAAGCTTGCCGACAGGAGAAGCTCCGGCGCATCGGGATCGTGATCGACGGCCGTGATGTCGAGGAAGCCGAGCTTTCCTTCCGCATCGACGCTGAGATGGGATTCGAGCGCGACCGTCACCTCCTTGACCCCCGCGACGTCGACGAGGAAGACCTCGCCGAAGTCCTGGTCGATCCTGAGACTGGCATCGAGTTCGGCCGACAGGGTGGTCTGGAACGCACCGTCGATCTCGAGGCCTACGCCCCCCACGAAGCCGCCGATGCCGAAATCCTCGTCGATGAGATCGAGGCTTTCCTTCGCCGAGAAGCGGACCGAAAGGTCCCCGCCGTCGAGCGAAGCCTCGATGCCCTCGATCCCGTCGAGCGCCGTGACCAGCCCGTCGATGCCGGCCCCCGCCGCGTCGATGGCGTCGTCGATCCGGTCCATCAGGAGCCCGAACAGGAGAGAGCCGACAGGAAGGTTGAGGTCGCCGATGACCGGCACGTCGGCGAGCGCTTTCGTTGCGATCTCGGTGCCGAGGTCCTCGAGGAAGGTTCGGATGCCCGTTTTCAAGGTGCTGCCGGTGATCGCCATCTTGTCTGCCCCGCCTGACTGACTGTCTTGATGACTTCGCAACCTCCGGAAGTCCGGGGCGGATCATGAAGAGATCGTTAAGGTCGAGACAGTCGGCATCTGCCGACTGTGCGATGCGATGTTTCGCTCGACCTTCGAGAGGCCGACGATGGCGGAGCGGAGGAGGGGCGGTGACGTCTCGCGAAAGAGGATGCCGATGCGAGCCGGAGGGACGCGCCCGCCTGCGGACGCGGGGAGATGACATAAGTGTGCGGCGCGGCTTCGGGCGGAACGATCTACGGAGGGTGTGCTTACGCCCCCTCGAAGGGAGACTTCATGCGCCTCGCGACGTTTTTCTCCGCGACGGCGGTTCTCGCCGTCATCGGCGTCGGAGCCTTCGTCGCCTATGCCTACGAACCCGAACTGGAGGCGCTGGAGCGCGTCGATCCCGCGTCTTTCGACGCCGCGCTCGTCGCCGAGGGGCGTCAGCTTGCTGCGGTCGGCAACTGCATCGCCTGCCATACGCTTCCGGGCGGGCGCTCCTTTGCGGGAGGCCTGCCGCTGCCGACGCCTTTCGGCATCATCCATTCGACGAACATCACGCCCGATCCCGTGACCGGCATCGGCGCCTGGAGCCAGGCCGCCTTCACCCGGTCGATGCGCGAGGGCGTCGACCGGGAGGGCCGCCATCTCTACCCCGCCTTTCCCTACGACCACTACACGCGCGTGTCGGACGCGGACAACCGCGCCCTCTACGCCTACCTGATGACGCGCCGGCCGGTCGTCACCGATGAACCGGCAAACGGACTACCCTTCCCGCTCAACGTCCGGATGACGGTCGCCGGGTGGAAGGCGCTGTTCTTCGAGCCGGGCGCCTTCCAGCCCGATCCGTCGCGGAGCGCGGTTCTCAACCGGGGCGCCTATCTCGTCGAAGGGCTCGGCCATTGCGGCGGTTGCCTTGTTGCTGCTGTGCCGGTGTCAGTTGGAGTGCTTTCTACTTCCTACGGTGCTTTGCGGGATTGCGTGGGGCTTCTGGGTTGGGCCATGGGGCCTCGA
>JACMIV010000219.1 GCA_014380965.1 Rhizobiaceae bacterium
GTTCACCTTGGACGGCGTGCGAAGTCGAGCCCCTCCGTCGAATCCGGCGCACCTGTCGCGGCCCCCGCCCCCGCCCGGCACGTTGGCGCGAGCCCAATCCGCGCCTCGTCTGCGCCCGGCGGCGCGTCGTCGCGCATCCCCACTGTCCAGGCTCGACGCACCGCATGGTCAGCGCCGCACAATCCCGCGATCGGATAACAGAAGCTCCAACGCGGCGAAAACACCGGGCGGCCTGGCTTCGGGGAGCCCGACATGATCAAGACCCTTCGCGCATTCGGCCTTGCAGCCACCCTTGCGACCGGTATGGCCGCCTACGCGGCAGAGCCGGCTGCGGCCGAGCCCCTCCGACTGACCCTGCCCGATCGCGTGGTCGCGCAACTGCCGAACGCACCCGCGGCCTTCGCCGGCGTCACGCTCGCCAATCTTCGCCGCGTCGCCTTCGACGACGCCCATCGCAGCGCCTCCGACCGGTTCCGCAAGGACGTGATCCAGATCTGGTCGGCCTCGACGAACTCGAAATGGTATCTTCTGCCCCCCGTCCTCCTCGGCGCGGCCGCGGAATATCAGGTGTCGTCCGTGGACTGAAGCCGGCCGCCCTCGGGTTGGGCCGGCTGCGCGTTCAGCTCTCGAGATCGAGCCGATCACGGTTTGAGACGGGTTCGTGTGGGGCAGGCCTTTCCGGAGCCGCTGCTCCTCTAAGCCGCGTCCGGCTCCGGCAACCAGGTCAGAGGACGATGGGAGGGCAGCGCTTCGATGCGGCCGAGCCAACGCCTGATCGCGGGACAGCGCGAGAGGTCGAAGCCGCCCTCTTGGGCCAGATGCGTATAGGCGTAGAGCGCGAGATCGGCGAGCGTCGGCTCCTCTCCGACGAGGAAGGGCGCTTCGGCGAGCTGCCGCTCCATCACGACGAGCGCCGCCTCTCCTCGCGCCAGGAGATCAGCCATTCGCTCGGGTGTCGCCAGATGCCGCCGTTCTTCGTAGACCGTCAGCGACCGGCGCATGGCGACGGAGAGCTCGTGCGCGTTCTGCTCGAAGAACATCCACTGCAGCATCCGCGCGTTCTCGAAGGGCTCGGCGGGTACGAAGCGGCTGCCCTCGCCGAGATAGACGAGGATGGCATTGGATTCCGACAGACGGCGCCCGTCTTCGAGGACGAGCAGCGGCACCTGCCCCTTGGGATTGAGCGCCACGAAATCCGGCCGCTTGGTGCCGCCGTCGAGCATCGACACCTCGACATGGCAAAAGGGAATGCCGAGCAGCGCGCAGAGGAGGCGCGGCTTGTAGCAGTTTCCCGAATCCAGCATTCCGTAGATCGTGATCATGGCAACGGACTCCCGCGATGCGTTTCCGGCCAAGAGTGAACCGGGAGCCCGGCCGCATCCAATTCCAAACGCTGTCTTCGGCCATCAGCTTTATTCATGACGGCCGCGCCGCGTTCGGCTTGCGCGGGAAGCCCCCCACGCATAGGGTTCGCCGGTTTTGCGGGTGCGGCACCAGCCTTCCAATCCCGCCGACGCCGACGCAAACCCTGATCCTTCGGAGCCTGCCCCATGGCCTTCCTCGCCACCGTCCTCGACCGCGTCAAGCCGTCCGCGACCATCGCCGTCACCCAGAAGGCGCGCGAGCTGAAGGCCAAGGGCATGGACGTCATCGGTCTCGGCGCAGGCGAACCGGATTTCGACACGCCCGACAACATCAAGGCCGCCGCCATCGACGCGATCCACCGCGGCGAGACCAAGTACACGCCCGTCTCCGTCATTCCCGAACTGCGCAAGGCGATCGCCGCGAAGTTCAAGCGCGAGAACCGGCTCGACTACACGCCCGAGCAGACGATCGTCGGTACGGGCGGCAAGCAGATCCTCTTCAACGCCTTCATGGCGACCCTGAACCCCGGCGACGAGGTGATCATTCCCGCGCCCTATTGGGTCAGCTATCCCGAGATGGTGGCGATCTGCGGCGGCACGGCCGTGTTCATCGAGTCCAAGCTCGAGGACAGCTTCAAGACCACGGCCGAGGCTCTCGAAGCCGCGATCACGCCTGAGACCAAGTGGTTCCTCTTCAACTCGCCGTCGAACCCGACGGGCGCCGCCTATAGCCGCGACGAGCTGAAGGCGCTGACCGACGTGCTCCTGCGTCATCCGCATGTCTGGATCCTCACCGACGACATGTACGAGCATCTCGTCTACGGCGA
>JACMIV010000220.1 GCA_014380965.1 Rhizobiaceae bacterium
CGGAAAGATTTTGCCCGATGGAAGATTTCCGTCGGGTGCGGACACCATTTTTGCCGGATTCGAGGGCAGTCTGGGGGGAAATGACATGCCATTACTCACTGCACTCGCCATCAGCATCGGCGTTCTTGGCGGCTTCGCAACCTATGCCTTCATCGGTCCAGCTGGCGGTTATTCTCTGCAGATCTGGGCGGCTTTCGTCGCATGGGCGGCGTTCTACCACTCCGGAGGCACGAGCGCGGCGCTGAAGAGCAACATCCCGGCTCACCTCTTCGGGGCCTTCGTCGGCTGGGTCGCGCTGATCGGGACGACGTCTCTTACCGGGCAACTCGGCGTTCCCGTCGCGGCCGGCCTCTGCGTCGGCATCGGCGCGGCGGTCATGGTGATCGGCGCCAACATGGCCGTCTTCGGCTCGATCCCGTCCTCGGTCTACGGCTTCGCATGCGTTGCGGCCTATGCGCTGCTGGCGGGAAAGCTGGGCACGCTGACGTCCATGACGCTCGTCGACAACCCGTTCCTCAACGTCGCGGTCTCGATGACCGTCGGCTCGCTCTTCGGCTATCTCAGCCAGGCGGTGGGCCTTGCGCTCGCAGCCAAGCCGAGGGTCGCCGCCGCACGATAGCGTCATCCGGCCTCGAACGCATCTTGCCAGTTCTTCCGGCCGCGCCTGCGCGGCCGGACGTTTGCGTCTTCTGGTCGAGTTGTTCAGTTTTACCGCAGGCCGTGGGTGAGGCGCCGAAAGACACGCGACCGGATATGCTCACTGACGAAAGACATGGAGGGTGAGGTATTGCCACCTTTACTCTGCGGCTTCCGGTTGTCTTGTCTTTTTACGACAAGGATGCGACGAATCACCTCACATGAGCGACGCCAACACTCTGGTCATCCTAGCTTTGTGCCAATTGACGCCTGCAAGAGACCCATGCAAGCCTGCCTCTCGAAGGGCGTTGACCCTTTGGCAAGATCGCGCTTCAAGCGCGACAGGGAGGAAGACCGATGAAGACGACACCGACCCCGTTCAAGGCGCTGAAATCGATGGCCCTGCGGTCCGTTGCAGCCCTCTGCCTCGCCGCTGCGATGCCCGCGCTCGCCCTTGCCCAGTCGAACGACAACATGCAGAAGCTGCAGGGCATGCAGGCGACCGGAACGTCGATGGACTTCCAGACCGTCGAGCAGACCGGCGACTACGCGGACCAGCTTCGCACCAATCTTGCCGACATCAAGCTCCCTGCCGGCTTCAAGATCGATCTCTACGCCGTCGTGCCAGACGCTCGCCACATCGCCGTCGGCCCGCAGGGAGTGGCGACCTTCGTCGGCACGCGCAAGGCCGACGTCTGGGTGATGACCGACCGAGACAAGAACCGGACCGCCGACGAGGTGAAGCGGTTCGCGCCCTCCATCGACTTCGCGATCCCGAACGGCGTCTGCTTCTCGAAGGACGGCTTCCTGTTTATCGCCGAGCAGAACCGCGTTCTGGTCTTCCCGGCCGCCGAATTCTTCTACGAGAGCCCGGATGTCGCCCTCGGCGAGGTCGTGCCCGCCGGCAAGCTGATCTCCGAATCGGAAGTCTCCTTCAACCACACCGCACGCGTCTGCCGCATCGGCCCCGACAACAAGCTCTACGTTTCGCTCGGCCAGCCCTACAACGTGCCACCGGCGGAGAAGGCCGAGCTCTACGCGCGGGAAGGCATCGGCGGCATTATCCGCATGGACCGCGACGGCAAGAACCGCGAAGTTTTCGCGACTGGCATCCGCAACTCGGTCGGCATGCAGTTCAACCCGGCCAACGGCGACCTCTGGTTCACCGACAACCAGGTCGACGGAATGGGCGACGACATCCCGCCCGGCGAGATCAACCGCATCTCGGCGCCCGGGCAGCACTTCGGCTTCCCGTATTACGGCGGCGGTGACGTACGCACGGCGGAGTACAAGGATGCCGAAGTCCCGGCGGGCGCCACGATGCCCGAGCGCCAGATGGACGCCCACGCTGCCGATCTCGGCATGGACATCTATGCCGGCTCGAGTTTCCCGCAGAAGTATCGCGGCGGCGTGTTCAGCGCCCAGCACGGCTCCTGGAACCGCACCGACCCCGTCGGCGCGCGGGTCATGTTCACGCCGATCAACGACGACGGCACGGCGGGCGAGACGGAGGTCTTCGCCTCCGGTTGGCTCAACGAGGAGGGCGAGTATATCGGCCGTCCGGTCGACATCGCGACGATGAAGGATGGCTCGCTCCTCGTTTCCGACGATCTCGCGGGCGCGGTCTACCGCATCTCCTACGAGAAGTAGAGGCGCATCGTCCAAGAGCGCGAAGCGCCACGCCGCCGAAAAGGCGGCGTGGCGTCTCTCGTTTTTACGAGCCGCAACCCGTTTCAAGACGCAGATCAGAAGACTGGAACCCGACGATGCGCCACCCGATGCGCCACCCTCGATTGCGAGCAGCCCGGCCGTTCGCCCTTGCGGCGCTGCTCGGCGCCGCCTCGCTCATCGCCCCGTCCGTCGCAGTCGCCGCCGATCCCGCAGCCGGCAAGGACAAGGCCGGCATGTGCGCCACCTGCCACGGCCTCGACGGCATCGCCTCCGCCCCGGATGCGCCGAACCTTGCCGGAACCAGCGCGATCTATCTCGGCGAGCAGTTGAAGGCCTACCGATCAGGGGCCCGCCAGCATCCGCAGATGTCGATCATCGCCAAGGGGCTCGAGGACGCCGACATTGCAGACCTCGCCGCCTGGTACGCTTCGATCGAGGTCACGGCGACGATGCCCGGCGGAAACTAGACGGACGCCGCATCCCGATCGTACGCCTCCCATCCTTTTTCCGTCCTGCCCCTCGGCGTTCAGACTTCCCTTACCATCCGCTGCCATCCTCAGACATGCCCGCTCGAGTATCGCGGGCGACGAGGGCCGTCCGATGGTGTTGCGTAAGTCTGGATGGCGCGTGATCGCGTCCGTCGCCGTCTGTCTGACGGCGACGGACGCGATCACGGGCGCCGCCGCGCAAGACCTTCACCGATCCCCAGCAGACCTCGAAAGCGTGCCCTACGACGTTGCGGAGAATGCGTTCACGACCGGCAGCACGCAGCCGCGCCTCGTGTGGGGCGGACCCGTGCCGCCTGAGCCGATCCCAGGCGAGGTGCCGGTCTACGTTCCAAGCCCCTCCGCCTATCCTGCGACGCCGCAGCCCCAACCGCAGTTTTCGCGTCCCGCCGAAGCACCGCCCCGCGAGCCCCTTTACGACCCCGAGCCGGCGGCTGAAGAGCCATGGCCGGTCGCTTCTCCCGAGCCGGGGACAGAGCCCGAGCCTTCACGACGGGCGGCCCGCCCAGCCTCCGGCCTCGAACCGATCGACGAAGGCGGCATGGCGAGCCGACGGCTCTACAAGCCGCGCGACGCCCTGAGTCCAGAGAGCGCCGACCCCGCCCGCCTGGAAGACCTCGACGCCAGAATGGGAATCGAGGACCCGCTTCCACCTCTGGATGCGCCCGTCGCCATCGATGGTGACGAAGGCATGGCAGGCTATGCCGCGATCCCCCGCGAAGACCCCTGGGCCGGC
>JACMIV010000221.1 GCA_014380965.1 Rhizobiaceae bacterium
AGGGCAGGCTGGATCGGCACCTCGTCGTGCGACCGGCCGAGTCGTGCGCAACGCCAGCGTCCTATATGAACCTTCCGTGGCGGGATTGCAGCGTTGACACGATACGAACGAAGCGCGGGTACTCGTCGTGTGCCCGTTGCCGAAAGCGACGTGTCGAATGCCGTAGTCGGCCGCAACGGAACCGAAGTGTCGTTCTGCCATTTTTACGTCAGTGACAGTGCAGGATGCGAACGACCTTGAATCTGGACTACGGGACCGGGAAGTGTGCTACTTTCCTTCCACGTGAAGTTCCGCAACACGCGTCTGGCGACGCGACAAGGGAAGGGAGTGTCGAAATGCGGATCGTGCGACATCTCCTGATCGCTGCGGCATTTCCGGCTGCGGCCTTCGCGGCAGACCCACTCCCGGCGGACGCTGAGGTTTCGGCAGCCGTCGGACTGACCGATCCCGTTCATGTCTGGTCGGGGCCTTATGCCGGCGGCTTCGTCGGCTACAGCGTGTCCGATTTCGACCAGTCCGGCGGCGCCGACTTCGACGGCGAAGGTTTCGTCGGCGGCGTCTATACCGGCTACAACTTTCAGACCGACCGTCTCGTCTACGGTCTCGAAGCCGATCTCGGCTATTCCGGACTTGATGCCGGCGGTTTCGACGCTGCGACCGGCGCGCCCCTTACCGCGGATGGCAACGCATTCGGGTCGCTGCGCGCGCGTGTCGGCGTCGCCTACGACCCGTTTCTCTTCTTTGCCACCGGCGGCGTCGCCGTCGCGAATACGGAACTGACGTCGAACGGCGTCGAGGACGACAACACACACTTCGGATACACCGTCGGGGCGGGCGTCGAGACGCAGGTCACCGACGACATCGCGGCGCGCCTCGAATATCGATACTCGGACTTCGAGAGCAAGACCTACGATTTCGGCTCGACCGCGACCTCCGCCGGCTTCGACGAGAACTCGATCCGTGCGGGTCTTGCGCTGAAGTTCTAAGGGCGACGCCGAAAGGCGATCACAACCGCGGCTTCAGCTCCTCGTAGGCGGGGAAGCTCTCCGGAAATGCCGCTATCCAGGCGGAAAGGCTGGGATAGCGCTCCTCCCACTGACCATGGAACCGCAGATCCAGCCAGCCAAGCAGCGCAGCCACGGCGAAATGCGCCGTCGACGGTTCCTTGCCGAGGCTCGCGATCAAACCTTCCAACACGTCCATCCCGCGCCATGCCTTGCGGAGCTGCTTGTCGACCCAGGGCTGGTGGCGTTTGTCCTCCGGGCGGTAGCGCTGCTCGTAGAGCGTCAGGATCGCCGCGTCGGCAATGCCGTCGGCCGTCGCCTCGACCCGCTTGGTCAAGAGCCAGCCCGCCGCGTCTTGCGGCACGAGACGATGGCCGCCCTGCCTGTCGATCCAATCGCAGATGACGGCGCTGTCGTAGAGTGCCGTGCCGTCGTCCATGACGAGCGCCGGAATCTTGCCGAGCGGATTGGCGGTAAGAAGATCGGCGGGCTCGGCGCCCGTGTCGGTGGCGATCGTCTCGATCGCAACGCCCGAGTGATGCGCCGCCATCCGAACCTTCGCGACGAAGGGCGAGGCGGAGGAGATGAAGAGCTGCATGGACACTCCGTCGGAGGGCGATTCGCACAGGTCGCCGACGAGCCGCGCTTCGGTCCCTCCACGAAGACCGGACGCGATCGGTATCGGAAGGGATCAGAAGCGGCGGAGCGACTGGCAGTTGGCGCCGTAGATGTACCACTTGTCGAGGCCGAGCACGCAGCCCTCGGCCTTCCACGTGACCGAGGCGAAGCCGAGCGGGTGCGAGACGACGTAATAGACCGTGCGGCGATGGCCGTCCGAGATCAGCGCGTCGCCCTGGCAGTAGCGCCGCTCGATGGGCCGGTCTTCCGTCATCGGGAAATAGGCCTTCTCGACGAGCTGGCCGAACTCCTCGATGACGACGCCCGTCTGCAGCATGTCGACCGCGCCGTATTCGAACTGGTCCTCGACCTCGGCCAGGACCCGCGGGTCCTCGCAGGCCGGAACGAGCGCGTCGGCGTTCATCTCCGGCTGAGGGTCGGCGCCGTAGAAATCCGCCGCCGGGGCCTGGGCGCCCGAACCGAGAAGCAGGGCCGCTCCGAGAGCGAGGCTGAGGAGGCGGTCACGCATGGCATCTTGTCCTTCGCGAGGGCCCGTCCGCGGGGGCACGCGGCCATGGATCGTTCGATTGGTTTAGGGTCGCTCGCCCGAGATCGCAACCATCTCGGTGAAGGCCTTGCCCTCTTTGCCGAGCACCTGTTCCAGAATTGCCATCGTGCGCCGGGCCTCTGCCTCGAAGGTGAAGGGCGCATTGACCACGACAAGCCCGGACCCGACCAGCGTCTCCTCCGCCGCGAAGGGCTCGCGGAAGAACTCGGCGGCGAGGATCTTCGCGATGCCGCTGGCGGCAAGGCCCGCATGCAGGCGCTCGCGGTCCGCCCGTCGCTTGATCGGATACCAGACCGCATAAAGCCCGCCCGGCCAGCGGCGGTGCGCGGTGGCCAAGCCCTCGACGATCCGGTCGATCTCGTCCGGGCGCTCGAAGGGCGGGTCGATCAGAACCAGCCCGCGCTTCTCCTTCGGCGGCAGATGCGCGCCGAGCGCCAGCCAGCCGTCGAGTTCGATCACCTTCGTCTGCACGTCGCCGAGAAAGACCTCCCGCAGCGCCCCGGCATCGACCGGATGAAGCTCGTAGGCCGAGAGCCGGTCCTGCCGCCGCAGGAGACGCCGCACGATCAGCGGCGAACCGGGATAGGAATTATGTCCTTCCTCGTGGATCAGGCCGAGATAGGTCGCAAGCTCCGGGGCATGCGCGGCCGGCGAGCCCAAGAGCCGGCCGATGCCGTCGCGATGCTCGCCGGTGCGGATCGCCTCTTCGCCGGTGAGATCGTAACGGCCCCTTCCCGCATGCGTGTCGAACACCCGGAACGGCTTGTCCTTCAGCTTCAGATACTCGACGAGGATCACCAGCAGCGCATGCTTGACGACATCGGCGAAGTTTCCGGCATGGAAGGCGTGGCGGTAGTTCAATGCAGGTCTCCTGATCATCGTCGCCGCGCGAACGCAGCGTTCACCGGCTTGTTCGCAGGGCAGCGAAGCCCAATTCCCGCAGGCACCGCTAGCCCGCGCCGTCCGCGCTGTCGCGGCACGTTTTCGCAATCCATGGAAAGGATGACGTCCCATGGCAAAGTCCAAGCTCTTCGAGCCCTTCACTCTCGGCCCCATCGAACTTAAGAACCGGATCGTCATGGCGCCGCTGACGCGCAGCCGCGCGACCTCCGAAGGCGACCTGCTCGACCGGCATGTCGAATACTACCGCCAGCGCGCTTCGGCCGGCCTCATCATCACCGAGGCGACCAACATCTCGCCGGAGGGCCGCGGCTACGCCTGGACGCCGGGCATCTTCTCCGACGCGCAGGTCGCGGGCTGGAGACGTGTCACCGACGCCGTGCACGAGGAGGGCGGCAAGATCGTCATTCAGCTCTGGCATGTCGGCCGCATCTCGCATCCCGATCTCCAGCCGGGCGGCGCCCTGCCGGTGGCGCCTTCGGCGATCAAGCCGAAGGGCCAGGCCTTCACCGAGGCGGGCTTCAAGGACAACGTCACCCCGCGCGCCCTCGAGAAGGACGAACTGCCGCGCGTCGTCGCCGACTACGTCAAGGCAACGGAGAACGCGAAGGCCGCCGGCTTCGACGGCGTCGAAGTCCATTCGGCGAACGGCTACCTGCTCGACCAGTTTTTGTCGGACCACACCAACAAGCGCACCGACGAATACGGCGGCTCGGTGGAAAACCGGATGCGGTTTCCGCTCGAAGTGGTTGACGCCGTGGTCGCGGCTTGGAGCGCCGACCGCGTCGGCATCCGCGTGTCGCCGCTTTCGGCCGCGAACGATATTCTCGATTCCAACCCGGAAGAGACGTTCACCGCCTACACGCGCGAACTCGCCAAGCGCGGCCTCATGTATCTCCACGCCATCGAGGGCGCGACCCGCGGCGATCGCGATCCGCACCACTTCAAGGTCTGGGCGCTGAAGGAGGAGTTCGGCGGCGTCTACATGGGCAACAACGGCTACGACCGCAACATTGCGGTCAACCGCGTCCAGAACGACGTGGTCGACCTCGTCTGCTTCGGCCGGCCCTTCATCTCCAATCCCGACCTCGTCGAGCGTATGGAGATCGGCGCGCCGCTCGCGCCTTTCGACGAAAAGACCTTCTACGGCGGCGACGAGCGGGGCTACCTCGACTATCCCAAGCTCAGCGAGGACGAGAAGCAGAAATACGCGGACGCCGCGTAAGCCGTCTGGTCACTGAGACGCTCGGCAGGAGTGAGAGGGGCCGTTCCCTCATCTCCCTGCCGGGACCTTCTCCCCAGTCGGGGAGGAGGTGATCGCGTCGCCGGTGGAGCGTTCCTTCCCCCGCTTGCGGGAGAAGGTGCCGGCAGGCGGATGACGGCGGCGCGGTGCGCCGGGCAGGACAACGGGCGGAGCGGCGCGCCGACCAACAATCGGTCACCCCCGCTGATCCCAGCCATCGCCAAAATGAATGACGCCCCGCGCCAAGCGCGGTTATAATCGCGTCATGAACCAGCACGCGCCCATCACCACCGGCCACAGCGCCTGTCCGCACGACTGCCCGTCGACCTGCGCTCTCGACGTCGAAATCGTCAACGGCGCGATCGGCCGGGTGCGCGGCGCGCCCGGCAACGACTACACGGCCGGCGTCATCTGCGCCAAGGTCGCCCGCTATGCCGAGCGCATCCATCATCCGGATCGGCTCTTGAAGCCGATGCAACGGGTCGGGCGAAAAGGGGACGGCGGCTGGCGCGAGATCGCCTGGGTGGAAGCGCTCGACCTCATCGCCGAGAAGTTCGACGCGGCGGAGGCGCGATACGGCTCCGAGAGCGTCTGGCCCTACCAATATGCCGGCACGATGGGCCTCGTGCAGCGCGACGGCATCCACCGCCTGCGCCACGCCAAGCGCTATTCCAACCAGTTCGACACGATCTGCACCAACATGGCCTGGACAGGCTGGCATGTCGGCGCGGGGCGCCTGTCCGGCGTAGATCCGCGCGAGATGGCGCTGTCGGACTGCGTCGTCATCTGGGGCACCAATGCCGTCGCCACGCAGGTCAACGTGATGACCCACGCGATCCGCGCCCGCAAGGAACGCGGGGCGAAGATCGTCGTTGTCGACATCTACGACAATGCCACGATGAAGCAGGCCGACGTCGCGCTGAAGCTGCGTCCCGGCACGGACGCCGCATTGGCGGCGGCTCTCATGCATGTCGGCTTCCGCGACGGGACGGCCGATCGCGCCTACATGGCGCGCTATACCGACGATCCCGCCGGCCTCGAAGCGCATCTTGCGACCCGCACGCCCGAATGGGCGGCCATGATCACTGGACTGAGCGTTCCTGAGATCGAGGCTTTCGCCGCGATGCTCGGGGGGACGCCCCGCACCTTCTTCCGCCTCGGTTACGGCTTCACCCGCCAGCGCGGCGGGGCGCCCGCTATGCATGCAGCTCTTTCGGTGCCCGCGGTCTACGGCCACTGGCGCCACGAGGGCGGCGGCGCGTTCCATTCGAACTCGGACATCTTCGGCCTCGACAAGAGCCTCGTCACCGGCGTCGGCATGAAAGACGCCTCCATCCGCTATCTCGACCAGTCGCGCATCGGCGCCGTCCTCTGCGGCGACGCGGACGTGCTGAACGGCGGACCGCCGGTCACGGCGATGGTCGTCCAGAACACCAATCCCGCCAACGTCGCCCCGGAGCAGCGGCGCGTGGTCGAGGGCCTTGCGCGCGACGACCTTTTCGTCGCCGTCCACGAGCAGTTCATGACGGATACGGCAAAGCTTGCCGACCTCGTCCTGCCCGCCACCATGTTCCTCGAACACGACGACATCTATCGCGGCGGCGGGCAGAGCCACATCCTGCTCGGACCGAAGCTGGTCGAGGCGCCGGAGACGGTGCGCACCAACCACTTTGTCGTCGAGGAACTGGCAAAGCGCCTCGGCGTCGCCGACCGTCCGGGCTTCGGCCTCACCGAGCGGGCGCTGATCGAAGACATCCTGCGGCGGAGCGGGCGCGGCACGCTGGAGGACCTCGAGGCCGGCCGCTGGCTCGACGCCCAGCCCGATTTCGAGACGGCGCATTTCCTCGATGGTTTCGGCTGGCCGGACGGCCGGTTCCGCTTCCGGCCGGATTGGGCGAACGTGACAGCGCCGAACGCCCCGCCGGCATCGATGGGCACGCAGGGACCCGTCGCGCGTCTGCCGCAATGGCCCGACCACGTCGGCCTCGAAGAGGCGGCGGACGCGGAGCACCCGTTCAAGCTCGCGACCTCGCCGGCCCGCCAGTTCCTCAATTCGAGCTTCGCCGAAACGGCGGGTTCGCGCTCCCGCGAGCGCCGGCCGGAGCTTTTGATGCATCCCGAAGACGCGGCACGGCTCGGTCTTGCCGCAGGGGACATAGCGATCGTCGGCAACGCGCGCGGCGACATCCGCATGCCGGTTGCGGTTTCGGACACGCTGCGGCCGGGGGTGCTCGTCCACGAGGGGCTCTGGCAAAATTCGGACTTCGAAGGCGGGGAGGGGATCAACGTCCTCGTCGGCGCCGATCCCGTCGCCCCGGCAGGGGGCGCTGCGTTTCATGACACGCGGGTGTGGGTGAGGCGGCAAGAGGATTGGGATCAAGGCGCATGCCGTTGAGGGAGGGTTAAGGTCCGCACGCTACATTGCTGCAACCTTTAACTATCAATCGTCGGTGCTGCCATGAAGATTTCCAACATTCCCGTCATCGGCAAGGTGTTGTTCGTTCTCCTGACGTTCGGGGTGATGACGATCTGCACGACGATCTATTCGGCGACGAAAATGCGCACCATCGACGACGCATACAGCGCCGCACTCGTTGGAGAGGCGATGGCGGCGACGAGTCTTGCCCGCTCCAACCGCGCTTTCGCGCAGATAAACGCGTCGGTCGCCACCCTCGTGATCGCGAACACGCAGGAGCGCTACACCGCTGCCGGACAGGCGTTAGAAAAGGCCAAGGCGTCCTTTGCCGACTGGACGGGCAAAGCTGTTGCGGCCGACCCAACGCTGGCTGGCGAGGTCGACGGCTTGAGACAGCGCGCCCTGTCAATCGTCGATCAGCGCTGCGCTCCGGCAATCAGCATGGGAGCCGCGGCAGTCACGGTCGAGACTGTGATGGCGTCGCAGGAAGAGTATCTGACGAAGTGCGCGGACCACTTCCCGCCGGTCGCTGTGGCGATCACCGGTCTGGTCGATGCACAGCTCGCCAAAGCCGGTGTTCTTTCCGATGACTTGACCGCCAGGACGAACCTCACCATCGCGACAACCTACGGCGTCGTGCTGGGCGGTCTCTTCGTGGCCCTTCTGCTGGGTTTCTTCGCGATCCGCTCCTGGGTGTCGTCGCCGCTGAAGACTCTGGCAGCGCGGATGGAGCGGCTTGCCTCGGGTGATGTGGGCGTCCCGATCGACGGCACGGAGCGGCGCGATGAAGTCGGCCTGATGGCGCGCGCGGTACAGGTGTTCAAGGATGGGGCGAACGAGAACAGGCGGATGGCGGCGGAAGTCGCTTCGTCCGAGGCGGCCAAGGTCGTCGAGCGTGACCGCCAGACCGCGATCGACAATTCCAAGGCGGAGGATCTGAAAATCTTCGCGCATGCGGTCGACCGTGGCCTCGAAGCGCTTGCGGAGGGCGATCTGACGGTCCGCATGACCGAAAAGGTGGCGCCGGAATTCGAGCTGATTCGCGAAAAATTCAACGGGAGCATCGGCAAGCTCGAGGAGGCTCTGTCGGCGGTCGTCGGCTCGATCGGCGCGATCCGGGTCGGTCTCAACCAGATCACGGTCGCCTCGAACGACCTTTCGCAGCGCACCGAGCAGCAGGCAGCCTCGCTGGAAGAGACGGTCGCGGCCTTGTCAGAGGTGACGCGCGGCGTGAACGAAACGGCCGACAGCGCAGGCAAGGCGCAAGGCGCGGCCGGAACGGCGCAGAAGAACGCCGAGAAGGGCGGCGAGATCGTGGCGCGCGCCGTCGAGGCGATGAACCATATCGAGGCATCGTCCGACAAGATCGGCAAGATCATCGGCGTCATCGACGAGATCGCCTTCCAGACCAACCTCCTCGCCTTGAATGCCGGAGTGGAAGCCGCCCGTGCGGGCGAAGCGGGACGCGGTTTCGCCGTGGTCGCGCAGGAAGTGCG
>JACMIV010000222.1 GCA_014380965.1 Rhizobiaceae bacterium
CATGAAGAAATCGAAGTTCACCGAGGCGCAGATCGCGTTTGTGTTGAAGCAGGCTGACGAGGGAACGGCCGTGGCGGAGGTCTGCCGCAAGGCGGGGATTTCGGAGGCGACATTCTACAACTGGCGCAAGCGCTTCGGAGGCATGATGCCGTCCGAGGTCCGGAAGTTGCGTCAGATCGAGGAGGAGAACGCCAAGCTGAAGCGGCTCGTGGCGGACCTGTCGCTGGACAAGGCGATGTTGCAGGACGTGCTCGCAAAAAAGCTCTGAGGCCTGCTCGCCGGCGCCAGTTGGTGGATGAGATCCGAGCGTCCTGGAAGGTATCGATCAGACGGGCCTGCTCAGCCCTGAAGGTCGAACGCTCGCTCTACACCTACAAATCCCGGCGCGGCGAACAGGCCGATCTGAAGACGCGGATCAAGGAGATCACCGAGACCAGGGTGCGGTATGGCTATCGCCGCGTCCACGTCTTGCTGCGGCGGGAGGGATGGGCCGTGAACCCGAAGCGGATCTACCGCCTGTACAAGGAGATGGGCTTACAGATCCGCAACAAGGTCCCGAAGCGTCGCGTGAAGGCCAGGCTGCGAGACGACCGGACGGTGGCAACCCATGTAAACCAGACATGGGCCATGGGCTTCGTGCACGACCAACTCGCCACTCGGCGCAAACTGCGCATCCTGACGGTTGTCGATACGTTCTCACGCTTCTCACCGGCGATCGACCCGCGGTTCAGTTACCGCGGCGAGGACGTCGTGCAGGCACTGGAGCGCATCTGCAGCAAGGTTGGCTATCCCAAAGCCATCCGGGTCGACCAGGGATCGGAGTTCATCTCCCGTGACCTCGACCTCTGGGCGTACCAGAAGGATGTCATCCTCGACTTCTCCCGGCCCGGCAAACCGACGGAGAATGCCTTCATCGAAAGCTTGAACGGCAAGCTTCGGGCCGAATGCCTAAACACTCACTGGTTCATGAGCCTTGACGACGCGAGGACCAAGCTGGAGGCTTGGCGTAGAGACTACAACGAGATCCGACCTCACAGCGCGATCGGTCACAAGACCCCGATCGAGCTGATGAAACGCTCAGGAGACGGTCCGCCAGCCTGAGCATCACCCCCCGGAAATCCTCCAGCCGGGCGGTCCAAAGTCGGGGGGCACGTCACCAAAGGCTCAAGCCTACTTGAGGGAGGACCACTTTGCAGGGGGCAGACCAGGGGTAGGTAACCGTCCCTTCCTTCGACCGCGATCGTTCATGCGCGGCGGCCGCGATCGCTGCAGTTCAGACCGGCAGCGGAGCGAGAGCAACTTCAATCGCTGCAAGTTCTTCTCCGTCAAAGTCCAGCTTGTTCAGGCTTTCCAGAGAATCGTCGAGTTGCTCGACGGTCCGGGCTCCGACGAGAGCCGAGGTGACCCGCGTATCCCGTAGTACCCACGCGATTGCCATCTGCGCGAGGGTCTGCCCGCGAGTTTGGGCAATGACATGAAGGCGGCGGATATGGACAAGGTTTTGCTCAGTGACACGCGCTCTCACCGTCGATTCCTGCCTCGCCGCACGTGAGTCGTCCGGAATGCCGTTGAGATATCTGTGAGTAAGTAGCCCCTGCGCCAGCGGCGAAAAGGCGATGCAGCCGACGCCGAGTTCCCCAAGAGTATCGAGAAGCCCTTCCTCAACTACACGGTTCAGCATGGAGTAGGACGGCTGATGGATTACAAAGGGCGTCCCCAGCGCGCCGAGCGTCGCGTGGGCTTGGCGGGCGAGTTCCGGCGGATACGAAGAGATGCCGACGTAGAGCGCCCGGCCGGAACGAACGATATGGTCCAAGGCGCCCATCGTCTCCTCCAACGGCGTCTTCGGGTCGGGGCGGTGGTGATAGAAGATATCCAGGTAGTCCAGCCCCATTCGCTGCAAGCTCTGATCGCAGCTGGCGATCATGTGCTTGCGGGAGCCGAAGGTCCCATACGGGCCGGCCCACATGTCGTAGCCTGCCTTCGACGACACGACGAGTTGGTCGCGGTAGGGTTTGAAGTCGTGCACCATCCAGCGTCCGAAGTTCTCTTCAGCGGATCCGGGAGGCGGCCCGTAGTTGTTGGCGAGATCGAAGTGCGTGATACCCCGGTCGAAGGCCCGCCGCAGGATGGCCCTACCCGTCTCGAACGCGTCCTTTCCGCCGAAGTTCTGCCATAGACCGAGCGAGATGGCGGGTAGCTCGAGGCCAGAATGTCCGACCCTGCGGTAGGGCATACTGGAATAGCGCATTGGATCGGCAGCGTACGTCATAGCTGTGTCTCTTCGGATCATGAGTATCGTCGTCGCCAGCCGGATGTCGATCGGACGTCCGAGGGTTCACCGCCCCGACATGGAGATCGCCAGTTTCAGCGCTTCCCGGGAAGCACCGACTTCCGCGGTACCTTGCCCGGCGATGTCGTAGGCGGTTCCGTGCGCGGGGGTGCATAGGGGGAAGGGCAGTCCGCCGATCATAGTTACCCCCTTGTCGAAACCCATCATCTTCATCGCGATCTGACCCTGGTCGTGGTACATCGTCAGGACCGCGTGGAAGCCTTCCTTCATCGCACGCAGGAAAACGGTGTCGGAAGGGAACGATCCCTCCACGTCGAAGCCCGCCGCCCTCGCCGATGCGACGGCGGGGTCAATAATGTCGATCTCTTCCATGCCGAAGCTTCCACCATCTCCTGCATGAGGATTCAGCGCCGCGACGGCGATCCGGGGCGATGGAATGCCGGACCTGCGGAGGCAGGAAACGGTGAGTTCGATCTCCGAGACGATGCCGGCCACGGTGAGATGCGAGGCAACGTCCTTCAGCGGGATATGCGAGGTTACCCGAGCGTTCCAGATCCTCTCCAGAACGTTGAACTCGCGGATTTTCCCGGCAAAGCCGGTGACGTCGAGCACGAAACGGACGTCGTCGTCATAAGAGGGATAGGCCATCCGCATGGCCTTCTTGTTGAAAGGCGTGTAGCAGACCGCATCCACCCTGCCGTCGACGGCGGCCTCGAGCGCCGCCCGGAAGTTGGCGAGGGCGAAGCGTCCTCCCGATAGCGTAGCTACCCCTCGCACGACTTCCGACGGAGCAAGATTCGCCATATCGACGATAGCGTTGCGATCCTGAGCCAGTGCCGCCTCGAGCGTTCCGACGACCGCAATATCGAGACCGACCGACGCTATGCCGGCTCCGTCTTCGAGGATGCGTGCGTCGCCAAACACTACGATCCGGGAGTCGGTGCGGGCTTCGGGCAGTTGCAGAAGCCTGGCCGTCAGTTCCGGGCTGACGCCGCTCGGGTCGCCCATCGCCAGGGCGACGACGGGTCGGTCAGTTCGTATGGCGAGTTCGTCCATGTTCACGAGCGAGTCCTTCGTGTCTGGAGTGCGGTCGAACGAAACAGCGTCGAGGCTTGTCCGCTTCGGATCGCATGGGAGCGGCGATGCTCGATCGGCGAGCGCGTCAGTTGATGCGCATTCCGGATGCCGCGTCGAAAAGGTGGGCGCGGCCGGGTTCTGGCGAAACGCGGATAAACTCGCCCGGACGGGCGGTGACGCGTTCGCGGAAGACGCAGGTTATGGGAACGTCCCCAGCTTGCGCGAAGACGAAGGTCTCCGACCCCGTCGGTTCGACGACCAGCACCTCGATCGGCATCCCATCCTCGGAGAGGTGGAGATGTTCCGGCCGGATACCGTATCTGGCCGGCAC
>JACMIV010000022.1 GCA_014380965.1 Rhizobiaceae bacterium
CTCTCCGGCGGCGAGAAGCAGCGCGTCGCTATCGCCCGCACGCTCCTGAAGGCTCCGCCGATCCTCATCCTCGACGAGGCGACGTCGGCCCTCGATACGCATACCGAGCAGGAGATCCAGTCCGCCCTCGACCTCGTCTCGAAGGAACGCACGACGCTCACCATCGCTCATCGGCTGTCGACCATCGTCGATGCCGACGAGATCATCGTCCTGCGCGCCGGCGAGATCGTCGAGCGCGGCACGCATCGCATGCTGATGGAAGAGGGGGGCCTCTATGCCGAGATGTGGCGCATGCAGCGCGAGGCAACCGAGGCGGAGGAAGCGCTGCGGCGCGCCCGCGAGGCGGACGAGTTCGGCATCATCGAGAGGAAGCGGCCGTTGGAGGCGGGGTGAGGGACGCCATTCCCCCGAAAAGTCCACGCCCCAGCGCCGCATCAAGCGCTGCGAGGCGCTTTTACCGCTCCGCCACCGGGCGGAAACCCTCCCTGAGCACCGCGCTGCGCGAGTTGGAGCGGCCGGTGCCGACGCGGTCCGTCACGTACCTTTCCAGAGGCTGACCGAGATTCGCACTGATGGCCATCCCGCGCCTCCCACATAATTTTCTATGACACGGCGATAACAGTTCGCAAAGCAGGCCTTCACTCGCCATCTTCGCGACAGACGCTCCGCAGCGGATGCAGAGCGTCTGCAACACCGCATGGCCATGACTTGGGAGTTTCGCCGGGGCGAACTTGCAGAACGGTGATCCGGTCGTGAGCACCGACAGTCCTTTGATCTTGCGCATCCCGCAATGGACGGACTAGGCATGGCCCCGAAACAAAGGTGCCCGACATCATGAACATGATCGCGTCGATCAGAAACGCTCTCGTGCCCGTCCACAAGGCTGGCTATCCCTTCATCGCAGCCTTCTTCGTCGGCGCGGTGATCCTCGGTTTGCTATGGGAGCCGCTGTTCTGGGTCGGGATGGTTCTCACGCTCTGGTGCGCCTACTTCTTTCGCGATCCTGAGCGCGTCACTCCGCTCGCCGACCATCTCGCCGTCTCACCAGCCGACGGCCGCGTGTCGCTCGTCGGGCACGTCGTGCCGCCGGCAGAGCTCGAGCTGGGGACCGAGCCGATGCTGCGGATCTCGATCTTCATGAACGTCTTCGACTGCCACGTGAACCGAGCCCCGATGCGCGGCCGCATCGCACGTGTCGCCTATCGCGAGGGCGACTTCCATAACGCCGAGCTCGACAAGGCGAGCGAGGTCAACGAGCGCAATTCATTCGTCATCGAAGGGCCGCAGGGCGAATTCGGCGTCGTCCAGATTGCAGGCCTCATCGCGCGCCGGATCATCTCGTGGCGGGCGACCGGGGATCGCTTGGAGGCCGGCGAGCGCTTCGGCCTCATCCGCTTCGGCTCTCGCCTCGACGTCTACCTTCCCGATGGCGCCCGGCCGCGCGTTGCGGAAGGCCAGACCGCGATCGCCGGCGAGACGGTGATCGCGGAATTCGGCACGGGCCTCGAGACCTATTCGGCTCGGAGGGACTGAGACCATGGCTTCGTTTTCCGGTGAGGACGGCAGCGCCGACGCCAGCGCTGAAACGGCACGGCCCGCCCCGGTGACCGGCCGCCGTCGCATCCCGTTTCGCCACATCATCCCGAACCTCGTCACCATCCTTGCCATTTGCGCGGGGATGACCGGTATGCGGCTCGCCTTTGAAGGGCACTTCGAGCTTGCCGTCGGCATGGTCATCGCCGCGGCTCTTCTCGATGGGATCGATGGGCGTATCGCGCGGCTTCTGAAAGGGCAGAGCCGGTTCGGCGCCGAGATGGATTCGCTGGCCGACATCGTCAATTTCGGCGTCGTGCCGGGTATGGTGCTCTACGCCTATTCGCTGAAAGCCGCCGGGTCCGTCGGCTGGATCGCCGCGTTGCTCTTTGCAGCGACATGCGCGCTGCGGCTGGCGCGCTTCAATACCATGCTCGACGGCCCGAAGCGTCCGGAATGGCAGTCCGCCTTCTTCACCGGCGTCCCCGCGCCCGCGGGAGCAGGGCTTGCCATGCTGCCGATGTATCTCGGCTTCATCGGCATCGATCTCGGGGAGCCCCGGCTTACCGCGCTTCTGTCGGCCGCCTATCTCCTCCTCATCGGCTATCTCATGGCGAGCCGGATTCCGACCTGGTCGGGCAAGACGATCGGTGTGCCGGTCCGGCGCGACCTCGTCATCCCCGTCATTCTCTGCGTCGTCCTCTATGTCGTGCTGCTCGTCAGCTATGTCTGGCATACGCTGACGGCGACGACGCTCGCTTACTTCATTGCGATGATATTCTCCGTGCAGGCCTATCGCCGCCGCGCGAAGGCGGACGCTCTCGCCGGGCGCGTGTGACGAAAACCGTTTCTTCCACCATGCCCGAGTTTCGAAAGACCGCCCCGTGACCGACGCATCCCTTCTTCCTTCGTCCGCAGAGGGCGCATCCGCCTACGCCGAGACAGAGCGTCCGGCCGCGCGCCGTGTCGAGGTCGGCGGGGTGACCTTCGGCAACGATTTGCCCTTCGTCCTCATCTCCGGTCCCTGTCAGATCGAGAGCCGCGACCACGCGTTTTTCCTGGCGGAGCGCCTGTCTTCTATCGCCGGGAAAGCGGGCGTCCCGTTCATCTTCAAGGCGTCCTACGACAAGGCGAACCGCACGTCGCTGACGGGCGCCCGCGGAATCGGCATCGAGGCGGGGCTCCAGATCCTCGCCGACATCCGCGACACCTTCGGCTGCCCCGTGCTCACGGACATCCACGACATCCCGCAGGCCATAGCCGCCGCCGAGGTGGTCGACATCCTTCAGATTCCGGCCTTCCTGTCCCGCCAGACGGACCTTCTCGTCGCCGCCGCCGAAACCGGCCGGGCGATCAACGTCAAGAAGGGCCAGTTCCTCGCGCCCTGGGACATGGCGAACGTCGCTACGAAGATCGCCAGCTCCGGCAACGAGCGAATTCTCCTGTGCGAGCGCGGCGCCTCCTTCGGCTACAATACGCTCGTCACCGACTTCCGCGCTTTGCCGATCATGGCCGAGACCGGTTATCCCGTCGTCTTCGACGCCACCCATTCGGTCCAGCAGCCGGGCGGGCGCGGCGGCTCGTCCGGCGGCGATCGTAGATTCGCCATGCCGCTTGCCAAAGCGGCCGCGGCCGTCGGCATCGCGGCCGTGTTCGCCGAGGCTCACGACGACCCCGACAAGGCCCCGAGCGACGGCCCGAACATGCTTCCGCTGACCTGGATGGCGGGGTTTCTTGATACCATGAGGCGCATCGACGAGGTCACGAAAGGGTAGAAGGCGCGCGCCTGGACGAAATGTTTCTCCGCCGGCCGACCATGCGCAGGACAGGACCGCGCCGATGGTTCGTCAGACCCGAAGCGCCATGTCAGGCGATGCCGAGCGAAAGCAGTCCCTTGATGTCGATCATCCCGACCGCAGCACCGTCCGCGTCCGTGACGACGAGCGTTCCGATCCGTTGGGTCTCACAAACCGACAAGGCTTCGACCGCAAGCCTGTCCGAAGCGATCCGGCGCGGATCGGGGGTCATGATCTCCGCGGCCGTCCGATCGAAGACCGAACGGTCCGACATCGCGCGGCGAAGATCGCCGTCGGTGACGATCCCCACGATGTCCTGGCCCCCATCGAGAACGACGGTCGCGCCCATGCGGCCTCGGGAGATCGAGGCGATGATGTCCGAAATGCCGGCCCCTGGGCCGACGCTTGGCACCTCCTTGAACTCCGGGCGCCGATCGAGCACCTCGGATATGCGAAGGAGTTGCGCGCCGAGCTTGCCTGCGGGATGAAACTTCGCGAAATCGTCGCGCTGAAAGTTGCGTGCGCGGATGAGCGCTGCCGCCAGCGCGTCGCCGATGACGAGGCTCATCGTCGTCGAGGTCATCGGCGCGAGCGACAGCGGGCAGGCCTCCACCGCCTCGGGAAGGCGCAAGATGCCGTCGGCGTGTCGTCCGAGCGCGGAGTCAGGCCGTGCCGTCATGGCGACGAGCAGGACACGGAAGCGCCGGCAATACTCGATCATCGCCTGAAGCTCGGCGCTTTCGCCGGAATTGGAAATGGCGATGACGAGATCGTCCGCGCCGACCATGCCGAGATCGCCATGCGCGGCCTCCGCGGCATGGACGAAGAATGCCGGGGTTCCGGTTGATGCGAGGGTTGCCGCGATCTTCTGCCCGACATGTCCGGACTTGCCGATTCCGGTGACGATGACCCGGCCGCGGCAGGCCTGCACCATCGCGACGACATGCGCGAAATTCGCGTCGATGGAGGCCGCCAACGCTTCAAGCCCGGCGATTTCAATCGCTATCGTCTCGCGAGCGCTGGAAACGGCGTCGATCGTCGGAGAATCGTGATGGCGTCCGATCCCTTCGGGCATCGTCGCCAGCAGCGTCTTGTCGCTCGTCAGAGCAGATGACGGCTTCTTTGCAGTGGCGTCGATGCGCATGGTCGCAAGCGGTCTCGTGTCGTCCCACGGCTGCGCCATAGCCTCACTCCGGTGCGCGGTAGGAGAGGAACCGGTTCTCGCGCACGTCGAACAGTCGGCCGGTCTCCGTCACGTCCGCAAGAGCGAGCGGCAGGATACGCGCGGCGACTTCCGCCGGCTTCGGCAGGCTGTCGGGATTCTCGCCCGGCATCGCCAGCGCGCGCATGGCCGTCCTCGTCGCGCCCGGGTTGACGACGTTGATCCGCAGCGCCGTGTTCTCCGTCTCGCTCGCCCAGGATCGAGCGATGGCTTCGGTCGCAGCCTTCGTCGCGGAATAGAGGCCCCAGAAGGCGCGGGCGGAATGTGCGGCGCCCGAAGAGACGACGATCGCGCGACCGGCATCGGAGGCCCGGAGCAGCGGATCCACCGAACGGATCAGGCGCCAGGTCGACGTGACGTTCACGGCCAGCGTCTTCTCGAAGAGCTTCGCCTCGATATGGCCGATCGGCGATAGGACGCCGAGCATTCCGGCGTTGGCGACGAGCACGTCGAGCCGGCCCCAACGCTGATGGATGGCGGCGCCGAGGCGGTCGATGCCGCCCATGTCGGTGAGGTCGAGCGGCACGAGCGTCGAAGTACCGCCGGCCTTGCGGATGAGATCGTCTAGTTCTTCGAGACCGCCGACCGTGCGCGCGACGGCAACGACGTGCGCGCCTTCCGCCGCCAATTGGCGGGCGAGCTGAAATCCGATTCCGCGCGAAGCGCCCGTCACGAGCGCGATTTTGCCGTTCAGGCGCCCGGCGGTCATCCGTTTCCGCCGAGAAGCGAGAGCTGGCGGACATTGTCCGTGCCGTCATGATCGGTGAGTGCCGTCGGGTAGTCCCCGGTGAAACAGGCATCGCAAAACTGCGGCGCGTGCGCGTTGCGCGAGGGCTCGTCGACCGCGCGGTAGAGGCCGTCGATCGTCAGGAAGGCCAGCGAATCGACCTTGATGTAGTCGGCCATCTCCTCGATCGACATCCGAGACGCCAGAAGCTTTGCCTTCTCCGGCGTATCGACACCGTAAAAGCAACTCGCCCGAGTCGGCGGGCTCGCAATCCGCATATGGACCTCGCTCGCGCCCGCATCGCGGACCATCTGAACGATCTTCTGCGACGTCGTGCCCCGGACGATCGAATCGTCGACGAGCACCACGCGCCGCCCCTCCAGGATCGCGCGATTGGCGTTGTGCTTCAGCTTCACGCCCATGTGACGGATCGCGTCCGTCGGCTGGATGAAGGTGCGCCCGACATAGTGGTTACGAATAATGCCGAGCTCGAAAGGCAGGCCTGCCTCCTGCGCGTAGCCGATGGCCGCGGGAACGCCGGAATCGGGAACCGGAACCACGATATCGGCCGGCTCGTGGCTCTCGCGGGCAAGCTCGGCGCCGATCCGCTTGCGGATCTCGTAGACGTTGCGGCCCTCGATGTTGGAATCGGGGCGCGCGAAATAGACGTATTCGAAAATGCAGAAGCGCGAGCGGCGCGACTGGAAGGGGAAGATGCTTTCGATCCCGCTTTCGGTGATGACCACCATCTCGCCGGGCGCGATGTCGCGCACGAAAGTCGCACCGATGATGTCGAGAGCGCAGGTTTCGGAGGCGAGGATTGGAGAACCTTCGAGATCGCCCAGAACGAGCGGACGGATGCCGAGCGCATCGCGTACGCCGACCATCTTCTTCGGCGACAATCCCACCAGCGAAAACGCGCCTTCGAGCCGAGACAGCGCGTCGATCAATTTGTCTGTGAAGAGGCGGGCCGCACTCGTCGCGACGAGATGGAGGATCGTCTCGGTGTCGGAAGTGGAGGAAAAGATCGAGCCGCGGCGCTGCAACTCGCGCTGAACCGTCATCGCGTTGGTGATGTTGCCGTTGTGCGCCACGGCAAAACCGCCGACGGCAAGTTCCGCGAAGAAAGGTTGCACGTTGCGCAGGCCGCCGCCGCCGGTCGTCGAATACCGAGTGTGTCCGATCGCGGAAGCGCCGGGCAGGCGTTCGAGCACCGACTGCTTGGTGAACGTATCGCCGATCAGGCCGGAATGGCGTTCGACGTGGAACTGCGTTCCGTCGAAGGATACGATCCCCGCCGCCTCCTGGCCGCGATGCTGAAGCGCATGAAGGCCGAGTGTCACGAAGGGCGCTGCGTCCGATCGATTGAAGATGCCGAAGACGCCGCATTCTTCGTGCAGCGTGTCGTCGTCCGGATCGCCGAAGGGGGTCTCGTCCATCAGGGTCATCCATGGCCGGAGGGGCCGGTCCGCCGTTTCAACGGTTCGCCGAAGCCCGGGAAACCTTCAACTGCCGTCATTTCAGCCACGTGCGCTTCATTCCGCCCGATCGGCCGAGGACGCCACTCGCGAACTCCCTATATAGGATGCACGACGTGCTTTCGCGATGCAAAAGACTCTATCGACGAGAAAGCTCATCATGGCGCGGCGAGAGGGTCCAAGCCGAAAGCCGGCCTTAATTGACGGGAGCAGGAGCGCCGCCGCCGGCTCCCTCGATCGCGTCTTCGATCGAATTCGGTTCCGCAGGCGCAGTTTCGCCCGGAGCCGGCTCGCTCGCGGCCGGTGGCTCAAGCTGCTCACGGAGTTGCTCGGGCAGCAGCTCGACGGGCTTTTCCGGGACGGCTGCGATGAGCTGCGCGCCGAGATCGTCAAGATAGGGCTTCGACAGGGCGTCCACGACCCAGGTCGGCTGGGTGTCCGCCGGGCTCAGCCAGTTGAAGAAGAGCATCGCAACGACGACGAGCAAAAGGCCGCGCGCCGCGCCGAAGACGAAGCCGAGGGTCCGGTCGAGCGCGCCGATCCGGCTGTCGATGATGAAGTCGGCGATCCGAAGCGTGATGAACGAAACGATGATGAGCGCGATGACGAAGATGCCGAGACCCGCGGCGACCATCGCGACCTTCTCGCTTGAGATGTATTGCTGCACAAATGGCGTCGCATCCTCGTAGAAGAAGAAGGCCGCCGCCGCCGCCGCCGCCCAAGACACGACAGACAGGACCTCGCGCGAGAAACCGCGGACCATCGCGAGAAGCGCGGACACGAGCATGATCCCGACAAGGATCGCATCGAGTAGCGTGACGGTCATTCAGCCCCAACCTTGTCGTCTGTGCCGGATGCGCGCAACGCCGTTCTGGGCAACGCAGCACGTCCCGTATCGTCCGCATCGAACCGAGGCCGGTTGCCCGTCAATCCTCAGCCGTCCTCCTCGTCGGGTCTCCCCCGACCCCGGCACCGCCAGCCACCCGCGCAACGAGGTCGGGAAGGTGCTCGACTTCGTGGATCGTCACGTCGCGACCCTTCGGCAGATCGGCACTGAGAGAAGGCAGGACAGCCTGGCCGAAACCAAGTTTTTCCGCTTCCTTCACCCTTTGCGCCGAGTGGGCGACGGGCCGCACGGCCCCGGAGAGGCTTATTTCGCCGAAATAGACGCAATCGGAAGGCAGAGCAAGTCCGGAGAGCGAGGAGACGAGGGCCGCTGCGACCGCGAGATCGGCTGCCGGCTCCGAGATCCGAAAACCGCCGGCGACGTTGAGATAGACGTCGTGTTGGCCGAGGCGGACCGCGCAATGCGCTTCGAGCACCGCGAGCACCATGGCGAGGCGCGGCTGATCCCAGCCCACCACGGCGCGACGCGGCGTGCCGAGGGCGGACGGGGCGACGAGCGCCTGGATCTCGACGAGCACCGGCCGAGTGCCCTCCATGCCCGCGAAGACGGCCGCGCCGGGCGCCTTGGCATTGCGCTCGCCGAGGAAGAGCTCCGACGGGTTCTGGACCTCGCGAAGGCCGATGTCGGACATCTCGAAGACGCCGATCTCGTCGGTCGGGCCGAACCGGTTCTTCACTGTCCGCAAGATCCGGAAGTGGTGCCCGCCTTCGCCCTCGAAATAGAGGACCGCATCGACCATATGTTCGACCACCCGAGGCCCGGCGATCTGTCCGTCCTTGGTGACGTGGCCGACGAGAATCACCGCCGCGCCGCTGGATTTTGCGTATTTCACCAACGCCTGCACGCCGGTCCGCACTTGCGTCACCGTGCCGGGCGCCGATTCCGCCATGTCCGACCACAGTGTCTGGATCGAATCGATGATCACGAGGTCCGGTCGCTTGTCGTAGCCAAGTGTAGCGAGGATTTCCTCGACAATTGTATCCGCCAAGAGGAGGACAACCGTGTCGGCCGCCTTCAGCCGTTGTGCGCGGAGCCGCACTTGCGCAACCGCCTCTTCGCCCGACACGTAGACGACCCGGTGGCCGCCGCGCGAAAGACCTGCCGCCGCCTGCATCAGAAGCGTCGACTTGCCGATGCCGGGATCGCCACCGATGAGGATCACGCCGCCGGCGACGATGCCGCCGCCGAGGGCGCGGTCGAGCTCGTCGATGCCGGTCGGCTGCCGGTCGGCGTCGGTCGCCTCGATCTCGGCCAGCGTCGACACCGCCTCCACCGGCAGGAGGCCGCGGCCGGCCGCGTAGCGCGGCTTGCCGGCGCTTTCCGCGACCGACTCGACAAGCGTGTTCCAGGCGCCGCAATGAGGGCATTTGCCGAGCCACTTGGCGTTCGTGCCGCCGCACTCGGTGCAGGTGTAGACCGACTTTTCCTTCGCCATCCGATCGACTGTAGCCGCGCCGCGACCGCCCTCGCGAAGGCGCCGCTCCTATGATCCGTGCATGAGTCTCTCGCTCTGGCTCGCCTTCTTCGCCGCCGCGTGGGCGATCAGCATTTCGCCGGGCCCCGGCGCGGTGGCAGTGATGAGCGCGTCGCTGAACCATGGCTTCGCGCGCGGCTACTTCGCGACCTTCGGCCTGATCCTCGGTTTCTGGACCCAGCTCCTGATCGTGGCCGTCGGTCTCGGCGCGGTGATCGCCACGTCGGCGACGGCCTTCGCGGTCGTGAAGTGGGCTGGCGTCGCCTACCTGGTCTGGCTCGGCGTCCGCCAATGGCGAGCGGCGCCGGTGCCTTATGCCGCAGCGGGCGCGCTGGCGTCGACGACGTCGCGACGGCGGCTGGTCGGCGAGGCTTGGCTGCTCAACGCCGTCAATCCGAAGGGCACGGCGTTCATGCTCGCCGTCGTGCCGCAATTCCTGACCCCGGGCGAGCCGCTGCTGCCGCAGTACCTCGTCATCGCCGCGACGCTGACCTTCACCGACCTGGTCGTCAACGCCGTCTACGCGGCACTCGCGGCGCGGCTGCTCGGGCTGCTGCGGACACCGGTCCGGGTGCGCGCGGTGAACCGCGTCTTCGGCAGCCTTTTCATCGGCCTCGGCGTGCTGCTGGCGACCTTCAAGCGAACCTAGCCCGCCCCGGGGCCCGCGCGCCGTCAGCCCGGATCGGAGACCTTGGCCCGGCCGGCCTTCACCTGCGA
>JACMIV010000223.1 GCA_014380965.1 Rhizobiaceae bacterium
AGGCGGAAAGCTGCGTGACATCCTTCAAGTAGATCGCAGCCATCAGCAGCACCGCCGACAGCGCCAGATTCACGGCGATCAGAATATCGACGAGAAACGTCGGCAGCGGCAGGATCATCATGAAGATGATGCACACCAGGAGGACGGCGAGGATCAGATCGTTCCGGCCGGAGACCGCTATCAAGAAACGCTGCACGGCCGTTCCCTCGAACCCGCCATCGGGAACCGACGTTCTAGCATTCGCGGTCCGGCGAAGACACTCACGCCGGCATCATCCCCTGCGAAATGGCTAACGATGATCCCGCACATATCATGCCCGGTCATACCGCGACGCGCACGCGGCCGCCGACCTGTTGCGTGGCCGATCCGGGCAGTGCCGCCGGCTCCAGGTCGGCGGCGGTCGACAGGAGATCGGCGAGGGACGTCATCAGGCCGAGAGCGAGGGCCTCTATCCGCCGAACCTGCCCGTCGGACGCCGCATCGAGCCGGGCGCGCAGGTCGTCGTCCATCACCATCCGGCGGGCGGCCATATCGTCGAGGTTCTCGACGATCTTCTCGAAGGCGATCTCGATGCCGCCGTCCTCGCTCGAAGACTGCGTTTCGTTCGCCTGGATCTCGGCGTTGAGCGAGGTCATTCGGCTGATCAGGGCGGACACGGCGAGGAACGAGATCGTGCGGAGGTCCTCGCGAGCGACGGCTTCCTCGTTCCCGAGCGCGGCGACTGCGGCGGAGGCGGTGCCGAGATCCCGGGTCGCCCCGACCGAGACCGCCCCGTCGAAGCGCTGGCGCGTCTCCGACAGCATCCGGACGTTGGCGTCGCGCGTCTCGGTCAGGCCGGCAACCCGTGCAAGGTCCGGCTCCGCCTTGGCAAGCTCGGCGTCGATGAGCGCCTGATACTTCGCGACTTCCCCCGTGTAGTAGGTCACGTCGCTGCGGAAGGTGGAGATGGCAGTCTGCAAGGGGCCGATCTCAGCTTCCTTGGCAGCGATCTCCTCGCGAATGCGCGGACCCTCCGTGACGCGCACATACTCCTTCCGGTCGTCCAAGTTCCTCTTGGTCAGCGTGAGCATGTCGTTCTCCGCCGTGTTCAGGCGCTCCTTCAGCGCAAGCACGTCGGGCCCCGATACGATCCCGTTGTCCGACAGGGCCTGCAGCTGCGATTTGATGCCGGCGATCTCCTGACCCGTCGACGCGATCGCCGCGGTCGTCTCGCCGATGCGGATCGACAACACGGCGGCCTGCTCCGGATCGTCCGGGGCGACGGCAAGGCGTGTCCTCAGATCGCCGATCTGGCTGTTCAGATTGTCGATGCGCGCTTCCTGCAGCCGGACGTTCGCCGAGTCGCGGGCGGCCGAGTTGATGGAGCTTGTGCCTCGCTCCGCGTTGAGGCCGCCGACCGTCGCTGCAAAGCCGTCGCGGGTTTGCGTCGCCTCGTTCTTCGCATCCTCCTTGCGGTTCACTTGGGCCTCGGCGCCGCCGATGTTGAATTGGTTGAGGAGTCCGGCGAAGACCGCAAGACGCGACACGGCGGTGTTCTTGCGGTTTTCGTCGATGCTCTTTTCGAGCGACAGCGACACTTCGGCAAGCATGGCCGCAAGGTCACCCATGGCGCGCGGGCTGCGAAGGCCGAGGAGTTCGAAGCTGTTCGAGCTGCCCGGCGTCGCAGCCAGCCACAGGGGCTTGTAGCCCGGAGACTTGACGGTGATCGTCGTCGCATCGACCGTCGTCTGAACCTGCACTTGGCCAGGATTAGGCTGCAGAATTGGTGCGACCGGCAGGCTCGGGACGATCGACGACATCTCAGCTCTCCATAGGCCGGGTTCATGGCAGGCGACTTGGCTGCCGGACCGTTTCCGACTTCTATTGTGATTGGGCCGCGGCGGAAGTGCCGAACGTGACTTCCCGCAATAGTCGGCGTTCCACGTGTGACCCCTGCGAGCGTCCGGCACGGGAGCCGCTTACACCCCGATCTTCGCCCGGCCCCCTGGGGTCTTGAGGCGAAGCTCCTCGGCTGCTTCCTCTTGGCGCCGCTCGATCTCCTGCCGGAACGCCTCCAGGAGGGCGCCGACATTCGTCATGATCACCGCGATGGCCTTCATGATCCGCGAGCGGCGCTTTCGGTCGTCGAGCGCTTTCAACAACCTCGCGATATGCGCCCGGCTGAATCCGAGGCCGGCAAGGTACAGCAGGAGTTCCAGATCGCTCTTGCTCAGCGTCTTGGCATTGGGAAACGTCGCGACGAAATCCCGAAGCGGCGCGCCTTCGATCGGGCGCGGCGGTGGCCACCCCGGGATCATGGCGGCGTTCAGAACGAACGAGGCGATGACGCCGGCCCGCTCGGCCGACGGCGGCAGCATCATGTCCTGATCGCCGAACCCGGCGGCGGCCAGGCGGCGGGTGAGCACTGCCGCATCGGACTCCCCGAGGCCGGTTGCCGGCACCGGAAACCCGAACGTGCCGTGCGCCGCTTCGGGCAGGTCGAGCGCCCGCTCGTCACCGATGATCGTCTTGCCGTCCGCCTCCAGAGCTTGCGGCACGTCCGCCGGGGATGATGCCGTCAGGCCATCGACGGCGGCGCTATGGATCGAATTGTCAGCGCCGTATGCGGGCACCAAGGGACCCTCCGGGCGCGCGGGGCTCAACGGACCGTCCAAAGGTGCCTGGGTCGTTCCCGTATGAACACTGCTCTCGGCCCGGTCGATCTCGGCCATCGACTGGGGCTCGTTCGTCGAACCAAGGGTTCCCGGCCCGGCTGGCGAAAACTTGGCTTCCTCCGACAGGGCCTTCACGGACACAGTTTCACCGGGCATCGGAGCTGCGGGGACGGGTCCGCGCACGACCGCGGCAGTCGCGAGGGAAGGCTCAAAGTCCGCCGAAGACCGCGCTGCGCCCGGTACGGCATTGTCCCGTACTGGATCGTTCGCGACGTCCGCACCGGGAGCCCCCGCCGTCGTCCCGACTTCGCTGACGGTCGTCGTAGGCGGAGCGGAGGCGGATGCTGAGGGCGCCTGCCCGGGGCGGCTGAGCGAGGCGGCTTGCGGCACGCCGGCCTGCAAAAGGTGCCGCGCAGCAGCCCGGAATACCGCCTCGCTGGGGTCGGCCGGGTACTGATTGGAGCGCGCGGTGGCAAGCCGGCCCTCCACGACACGCTCACCTGATCCCGACTCTGCCCGATCGGCGCGGGTCAACGGAGCAAAGTCCGATCTCCGTCCTTCGATCGGAGGACGCAATCCGGCGAGCGTTGCGGCAGTCGCAGGCCTCTCCTCCTTCGCCGGTTGCGGCAGGAGGACGGGCGCCGCTTCCGGCATTACGGATGCCGGTCCGGAAACGGGCACAGCCGGCACCGGTACCGCCGCCGATGCCTTTCCCGCCGCCGTCGTCGGTCCCGCGTCCCGCCCGCCGCCGATATTGTCGCCGATCAGGCGCAGGAGGTCGGCCTGGTCGACGAGATGGCGCAGGCTGATCGTGAGGTCGGCGCTCATCGGCGCGCTTCGGAGACGTCCGTCGCCCGCCGGCCCGCGAGCGCCTTCGCAAGCCGATCGGCCTCTCGCGCCAACTCCGGGGCCGTCTCCGGCGTTGCCAGTGCGCGGAACGCCGCGAGCCTTGTCTCCGCCTCGTCGAGCGCGCCGCGCCGGATCGCCAGTTCGCAAGCGTGAAACGCCGGGACTTCCCATTGCGGCCGCAGCCGGCGCGCCGTCCCGAACGCGAGCGCCGCGCCGTCCAGTTCCTCGCGCACCCGCATGCAGACCCCGAGACCGACCCAATAATCGGCATCCGCGGGATCGGCGACGCAGAGCGAGCGGAACAGGCCCTCGGCCTTGTCGGCCCGGCCGACGCCGAACCAGCGATGGGCGCTGGCATAGACGAACTCGCGCAGCTGCGGCGGGAAGCCGAGCGCTGCATCCATGTCGCGGCCCTCGCGGAGCCTGGCAAAGAACAACGTGCCGTCTATGCCCGAGGCCTTCAACGTCTCGCCGCAGAGCTCCTCGACCAGCGCCGCATCCAGAGCCGAAAGGCCTAGAAAACCGCCCGTCGCGGCGTCGGCGGCGTGTGATCCTGGCAGTCCGTCAGGCGCGTCGTCCATCCCGCCTTCGCTCCCCGATCATGCGGCATCAGAGCGACGCCCGTGCCGCCGAAATCCGCTCCAGCAACATCGCCGCCTCGCCGCGCACGACATCGTGCCCGGACTGCTCGGCAAGACCCAAAGCGTCGCCGAGATCCTGCTCGGCCTCGGCAATGCTGCCGATGTGAAGGCAACTGCGGCCCGACAGGAGGTAGCCGCGCGGATCCGAGGGGGCGAGCGCGATGACGGCGGACGCTGCCTGCAGCGCCATGTGGTGTTCACCCATGGCGCTGGCGCAATTGGCGAGACCAACCTGGAAATCCACCTCGGTCGGCTCGCAAAGAACGAGGACGGCGTAGAGGCGCATGGCCTCGCCGTGCTGGCCGCGGTTCAGGAGATTGCGCGCCACCGTGAGGCCGATCCGCAGGTCCTGTGTCTTCAGGCCGAGATCCTGACGCAGCTGTCCGCCGAGAAGCGCCTCGACCATGCCGGCGGGAGTGTCTGTGGGAGTCTCGGCGATCGCGTTCGAAACAGACATCGGAGGACTTTCGTTGTTCGAGAGGCTCGGAGCAATCGGCTCGGACGGCGAGCGGCGTCGTCGTCGCCCTTGGGTCAAGGCCTGAAAATGACAACCGGCTCGGCTGAAGGATGCATCGCAACTCTACTGCCAGGGGCGCTTTTCTCAAGACCCTTGAACTCCGGCGCATAGTATTCGACAAGACGCAGCGTGTCTTCGATCTTTTTCACGAGACGGTCGATCCGCATCGTGGACAGTCGGTAGGCGGAGGTGGCGACGAGAGCCTGAGCGCCGGCCGGCGATGCCTTCAGATACACCCCGGCGTCACCGTCGATCAGAAGGCCGACATTGGTCTCGAGGACCCGGCGCACCTGCCGCGAGGCCTCCACGGGATCCGTCGACAGACGCCCCGCGACACCCTCGACGACGAGGAGACCGGTGCCGCTGTCGAAGAGATCGATCCCCATCCCCTCGATGCGAAGCCGGACGTGGCGCGGATCGACGATGCGTGGCTCCCCGAGCCGCAACTCGGCCCAGAGCATCCTGATCGCGGACGTGAAATCGTCGCGCTGCATACCGTTTCCCCTGCGTTCTTCCGGTCAGACCTTCGTCAAGGCACGCATCGCGTCGACTTCGGCTTCCTGCATCTCCTTGAGGAAGTTGATCAACTGCTTGATCATCTCGTCCATGGCCTGCTGGATTTCCTTCTTCTGGTCCCCGACCTGCTGCTGATAGGTCGCTTCCGCCGCATCGCGAGCACCCTCGGCGTCAGCGGTCTTGGCGCCGGCCTGCATCATCGAATCCGTCGCGGTGCCGGCGATCCTGAAACCCGTACCGACAGCCTCGCCGATCTGAGCGCTGGTCATCGCCTGTTGGGAGCGCGACTGGGCCAGGTTGAAGGAGACGTCGGCATTCTTCAGGGATCCGCTGATCTCGCTCTTCAGCTGCGGCGCGTCGAAGCCTGATTCGTTGACGGTGGCCATCGCCTTGTTGCTGGCTTTGGTGTCGGCCGCCGCGGAGGTCATCGACTTGATCTCGGCGCCCTGCTTGAATACCGACATGCCCGCCGAGATACCGGAGACCGCGGCGCTGATGCCCCCGAGAATGGCGTTCGCGAGAGCACCGGACTCCATCTTCGCGGCGGCGGCGTCCATCTGGGTCGCCTGGTCCATCAGTTGCGCTTTGGCGGCATCGCGCGCTGCCATGCGCTCGTCGAGCGCGTTCTGGCGCTGCTGGGTCGCAAACTCGATCATGGCACGGCCGAGGAACTTGGCGATGTCGCCGACGAAGGCCGTGACGGTCGAGGTCATTGCATCGACCGAACGGGCGGCCGTCTCCAGGCGATTGAGGGTCGCCGTCAGTTCCGCGGGCGTGTCGAGGTCGCCGGGCGCCAGATTTGCGACTTGGCTCAGGAACTCGCCGCGCGCCACGGGCGGCAGCGTATCGAGCTTCGCCTGGATCCCGGTCTGGACGCTGTCGGCCAGCGGCTTGCTGACGGTGACGGCCTGCGTCTGAGCATCGTAGAACGAACGCGGGATGAGATTGACGTCGGTGGTGATCATTGTCGTCTTCCTGAAAGGATTGCGTGGGGATCCGCGCGTCAGGCGCCGAACTTGGCGCGGCTCATGGTGTTGCCGCGATCCTGCATGGAGTCGGTGATCGCATCGAGCATGGCGCTGAACCGGTCGCCTGATGCCATCAGCCGGGAGAGCGCCTGGTCGATCATTTCGTCCAACATCTGCATCAAAGCCTCGTCGCGCTTGGCGGACGCTTCGAGAACCTTCGCATCGGCCTTCAGCTGAGCGGTCTCGTAGGCGATGCCGACGCCCACGCCCTGCACCGTGGCCGTCATCACCTGCACGCTCGTCTCCACCGCGAAGAGCGACGCCTTCGCGGTCTTCGCGGTCTGCGAGATGGTGCTGGCCATTGCCGCGGCGTCGTCGGCCATCTTGTAGGCCTCCTTGCCGACCATCGCGGCCTGCTTCATCGCGGTCATCGTGCCGTGACCGAATTCCTTGGCGGCCGTGAAGGTCGTCTTGGCCGCGTTGGCGGCTGCCTGAAGCGAGCTCGCCGAGCTGGCGACGCCGCCGGCGATCGCCGCGACGATGCCGACGATCGCGAGCGAGATCGTAAAGCCCATGTCGGCCTTGGCCGCCTCGGCCTTAGCCTCCGTCTGGCTGAGGCCGCGCGATTCGGCCGTTGCCATCACGAGGTTGCCGGCGATGCCGAGGCCCGTCGCGACCTTCACGGTCGAATCGACGACCATGACGAGCGCCGCGATCGCGCCGACCATCAGCAAAGTACCCGCCACCGCGCCGACGCCGGTGGCGATGGCGACCGCCGCGACGACCATCGCAAGGATCGCGCCGAGCCATTCGAAGGCCAGCTTGATCTTGTCGAAGATGTTGTTGCTGCGAGACTTTTCGAGCTTCTCCTGCGCCTCCTCGAGCTTCTTCTCCTTCTCCTTCATCTCCGCCTTTTTGGCCTCTTGATCCGTATTGATCTTCGACTTCTGCGTCGTCGCTTCGGCGTCGCGCATGGCGACCGTCACCTGGAGGAGAAGGACCTCGGTATCGACGGACGGGGTGTTGGAGGTGAAGAAGCTCAAGGACGCAACGACGCTGCGGGTGTCGCCTGCCGGCGCATCCGGAACCACCGCTCCCTTGGCCGCGATGCCCTGGCCGGCTTTGTCCTCCGCCTTGCCGATGGCGATATCGGCGTTGAGGCGGCTGAGATCGGTGCTGATCTGACCGGCGGATGAGATGGAAGACATGTCGGCGTTCCTCGGGGCAAGCGGACCTGGCCGCGTTCGCGTGGTTATGAGAATTGCGTTGCGTGTCAGGCCGCTTCGGCGACCGCGGCGATCTCGGGGACCGCCATGAGACGTTCGACCTCTTCCAGCGTGCCGGGCTGGCCCTTGCCTTCCGCCGCGAAGACCCGCGCGGCATGAAGCGCGCCGTAGGCATCGTCATACTCGCGCGCAGCCATCAGGCATTCGCCAAGGCGCAGGTAGCCGAGCGGGTTCGTCGCATCCTGGGCGAGGAACTGGATGTAGAGGGCAGCCGCTTTTTCCAGCTCGCCCCGCAATTGGCAGATCGTGCCGAGCGCGTAAAGCGAGCGCTCGTCCAGGGGATCGAGCTGGTTGAGGCGCAGGAGGATGTCGGTCGCCTTTTCCAACTCGCCGACTTGGATCAGCCGGCAGCCCGTGTCGAGAAGCGCCTGCTTCTGCGCCTTGGTGATGCCGAGGGCGTCGCCGAGCGTCGTGCCGTCAGCGGTCAGTTCGATGAGGCGACGGGACTTCTCGTCGAGGTTCGGAAGCATCTCCGTGACCTTCTCGGCCGCGTAGACCATGGCGCCTTCCATGAGCGCCTTGTCCGTGTACGCGCTGTTCAAGATCGACATCGCCAGTTTCTCCCCGTTCGTCGTCGGAAGAGTATTAGCGGG
>JACMIV010000023.1 GCA_014380965.1 Rhizobiaceae bacterium
CGAGCCGGCGCGCGGATCATCGCGGGCGGGACACGCGTCATCCTCGTCGAGGGCAATTACGTGCTTCTCGACGCCGAGGGCTGGCGCGACCTCTCCCCGCTCTTCGACGTGACCGTCATGGTCCGGGCGGACGAGGCGGTGCTGGAGGCGCGATTGCGGGAACGCTGGGCGCGCTTCGATGCCGCGGCGATGACGGAAAAGATGGACGGCAACGATCTTCCGAACATGCGCCTCGTCCTTCGAAGCAGCCTGCCCGCGCATTACGTTCTCGATACCGATGCCGGAACCGCCGATGCCGAGTCATGACTTCAAGAGCCCGAGGCTCTTCACCGCAGAGGCGCTCGGCGACGGCTTGTCTTTCGAGGCGAGCGCCGAGCAGGCGAACTATCTTCTCAACGTCCTGCGCCTCGACGAGGGCGCTGCCATTCTTCTCTTCAACGGACGGGAAGGGGAGTGGCGGGCCGATCTGTCGCGTCCGTCGAAGAAGCGGCTGGTGCTCCGCCCTCTCGCGCGCATCCGCGACCAGACTCCGATCCCGACGCTGCACTACCTCTTTGCCCCGCTGAAGTCGGCGCGGCTCGACTACATGGTCCAGAAGGCGGTGGAGATGGGGGCCGGCCGGCTTCAGCCCGTGATGACGCAGCATGTCCAGGCGCCGCGGATCAACGTCGAAAGAATGCGGGCGAATGCGATCGAGGCGGCCGAGCAATGCGGCATCCTGTCCGTTCCGGACTGCTGCGAGATGATGCGGCTCGCCGACGTCCTCGATCGTCTCGATCCGGCGCGCACGCTCCTCTTCTGCGACGAGCGCGAGGCGGAAGCGAGCCCCATCGATTATCTGAGACGCGAGCCGAGAGGACCGATCTCGCTGCTCATCGGCCCTGAAGGCGGGTTTTCCGAGGAGGAGCGGCGGCTTCTCCGCTCCACGAAAGGCGTCCTGCCGATCTCGCTCGGGCCCCGGATCCTCAGGGCCGACACGGCCGCCGTCGCCGCGCTCGCCGTAGTGCAGGCGGCGATCGGGGATTGGGACGGATCCTCGCCACGCTGATCCGGCTGGCCGCAGCGTTCACGCCTTGGCACTTGCGGAACGGAGCGAAAGATTTCAGAGAGCCTCGGGCCCTGATCCGTCGCAGCCACCGGTCCGTCCGGAGCGCGACATGCCGACAGCCGAGGAGCCGCCATGGCGCGCGACACCACAGACGCAACGCTCGTCACCTCCCTCGACGATCTCGTCCAGCACCTCCAGGGCGGCGAAAAGCCGGCAGAGGCCTTCCGGATCGGCACCGAACACGAGAAGTTCGGCTTCTATGCGGACGACCTGTCGCCCGTTCCCTATGCGGGCGAGCGCGGCATCGAGAAACTCCTCGAAGGCATGCAGGCGCTGTCGAACTGGGAGCCGATCATCGACGACGGCAAGCTGATCGGTCTCGTCGGCATCGACGGGCAGGGGGCGATCTCGCTGGAGCCAGGCGGCCAGTTCGAGCTTTCGGGCGCGCCGGTGAGGACGATCCACGACACCTGCCGCGAGTCCAACCAGCATCTGCGCGAGGTCCGTCAGGTGGCCAAGGCGCTCGGCATCGAGTTCCTCGGCCTCGGTTCGAGCCCGACCTGGACGCTGGCCGAGACGCCGATCATGCCGAAGTCCCGCTACGAGATCATGCGCGCCTACATGCCGAAGGTCGGCACGCGCGGGCTCGACATGATGTTCCGCACGACGACGATCCAGGTCAATCTCGACTTCGCCACCGAAGCCGACATGCGGCGCAAGATGCAGATCGGCATGCGCCTGCAGCCGGTCGCATCGGCGCTGTTCGCCAACTCGCCTTTCACCGACGGCAAGCCGAATGGCCTCGTATCCTGGCGCTCGGACGTCTGGTCCGACGTCGACAACCGGCGCTCGGGCCTCCTGCCCTTCGTCTTCGAGCCCGACTTTACCTATCGCCACTATGCCGAATGGGCGCTCGACGTGCCGATGTATTTCGTCATGCGCGACGGGCACTATCATGACGCGACGGACGTGACCTTCCGGCAGTTCATGGATGGAGCGCTGAAGGGCAGGATCGCCGATGCCGAGCCCACGATGGGCGACTGGGCGAACCATCTGTCGACGCTGTTTCCAGATGTCCGCCTGAAGCGCTTCATCGAGATGCGAGGCGCCGACGGCGGCCCGTGGCGGCGCATCTGCGCCCTGCCGGCCTTCTGGGTGGGGCTGCTCTACGACGAGACGGCGCTCGCGGAGGCGGAGGCCCTCACGGGCGACTGGAGCTTCGAGGAGGTCTCCGCCATGCGGGCGGACGTTCCGAAAAACGGCTTCCGCACGCCCTTCCGCGATGGCGCCGTGCTCGACCTCGCCCGGTCGGCCGTCGCCATCTCGAAGGCGGGCCTTCAGCGCCGCGCCCGGCGGAACGAGGAGGGCGACGACGAAAGCGTTTTCCTGGCGCCGCTGGAGGAGGTCGTCGCGCGCGGCACGACCTCGGCCGAGGATCTCGTCCGTCTCTACGAGGGGGAATGGGGTGGCGACATGACGAAGGTATTTCGGCATCTGACATATTGAACCCATCGGGATCGGCCGGCCGCAGGACGAGCGACGGCGTCGTTCTGCAGAAGCCTCTGCGGCATTTGCCCGCTCCTTCGAGGCCATAACGGAACTCCGCACGATTGCATCGGTTGAGCGAGAAGTTGTACTCGCACAGCACCGGAACGTCTTTTGACCACCGCCTATCTCAACCGGATCGCGACAGCGGTTCCTCCGAATGACGTGCACGAGGCGTTTTTGGGTTTTGCCGACAAATTGCTGCGGGACAAGCGCGGACACGCCGCCTTTCGCCGGATGGCGAAGCGAGGACAGATTGACCATCGCTGGTCCTGCCTTACCGCTGCTCCGGCGGATTCGGTTACCACGCTCGATGAAGAGGGATTCTACGCCTTCGGCAGGTTTCCATCCACCGGCGAGCGCATGCGCCGCTATGAGATCGAAGCGCCGGGACTGGCCGGAAAAGCGGTCGAAGCGCTCGAGATAGAGGATCCCGCCAGCCTAACCCATCTGATCATCATATCCTGCACGGGCCTGTCGGCACCGGGTGTCGATTTCGAGCTGATCCGGCGCTTCGGGCTCAATCCGTCGATCGAGCGCACCGTCGTCGGCTTCATGGGCTGTTACGCCGCTATCAACGGTCTCAAGCTCGCCCGACATATCATCCGGTCGGAGCCGCGATCGCGAGTCCTGCTCGTCAGCCTGGAGTTGTGCACGCTGCATCTTCAGGAGGCCGGCAATTTGGAGCAGGTGCTCACCTTCATGATTTTCGGGGACGGGTGCGCCGCGGCGCTGATCACGGCGGAGCCCCACGGCTTCGCGCTCGATGCCTTCCATGCGATGCTGGTGCCGCAGACGGCCGAGCACATCACCTGGAACATCGGCGATCTCGGCTTCGACATGGTTCTTTCAGGCGGGGTGCCGGCGGGTATTGCGGACGGGCTGCGGGCCGGCACGGCGCCGATGCTCCTGGACCGAGCTGTCGGCGACATTGATCTTTGGGCGGTTCATCCGGGCGGTCGATCGGTGCTCGACGCGGTCGAGACGGCTCTGGAGCTTCCCGACCAAGCGCTGGCGCCATCGCGGGAAGTGTTGCGCAGTTACGGCAACATGTCGTCGGCAACGATCCTCTTCGTGCTGCAAGCGATGTTGCAGGACGATCCGGCCGGCAAGAACGGCTGCGCTATGGCCTTCGGTCCGGGTCTCGTGGCGGAGACGATGCTCTTCAGCGCGGCGGCCTGAACGGATGAGCGCGATCGATTTTTCTCGTCGGGCGACCACTCCCGAGCTGATGGACACGGAGGATTGCGATTTCGCCACCTTCCGGGGCTGCCTCGTGGATCTTGCCAGGGTCAATCGCCTGACGCTCGCCTACCGGTCGACGATCGCCTACCTCGATCGGCTCGAGCGCTCCGCACGTCTGCCGAAGGGACGTGCCCTCGAAATCATCGATGTCGGCAGCGGTTACGGCGACATGCTGCGGCGCGTCGCCGCTTGGGCGGCCCGGCGCAACATCCAGGTCCAGCTGACGGGGATCGACCTCAATCCATGGTCTGCGGAAGCGGCTCGCGAGGCGACCCCGGTCGAGGTGCCCGTCGTCTGGCGCACGATGGATGTCTTCGACTTTCGGCCCGACACCCGGCCCGATCTCGTCATCAGCTCGCTCTTCACCCATCACCTCGACGACGCCGCTCTCGTCCGCTTTTTGGTCTGGATGGAGGAGACGGCCTCGATCGGCTGGTTTGTCAACGATCTTCACCGGCACGAACTGCCCTACCGTGTTTTCGCCACCGCCTCTCGCGCGATGCGCGCACACCGCTTCGTCCAGAACGATGGGCCGATCTCGATCACGCGCAGCTTCGTTGCGGAGGATTGGCGCGCGTTGCTGACGGCGGCCCGGATACCGGCGAAGGGCACGAGGGTGGACTGGTGGATGCCGTTCCGCCTGTGCGTCTCGCGGGTCCGCGAGCTGTGACCCGCATCCGCGATGCCATCGTGATCGGCGGCGGTCTCGCCGGGTCGGCGCTGGCGCATAGTCTGGCGCAGGCAGGTCGTGACGTTACGCTTGTCGAGCGCGAAAGTGGGCCGCATGACAAGGTCTGCGGCGAGTTTCTCAGCCACGAGGCGATCTTCTACCTTCGCCGGCTGGGCCTGGATCTGGAGGACCTCGGAGCAGTTCCGATCGAAACGGTGGGCGTCGCGGCTCGTGGAAGGTTGGTCACATGTCCCCTGCCTTTCCAGGCGCTCAGCCTGTCTCGACGTCGGCTCGACGAAGCCCTCACACAGCTGGCGGTCGAAGCCGGCGCTGAATTCCTTCGCGGCAGCGGTGTCAATACGCTGGTCGGGAAGCAGGGGAGCTGGACGGCGCGGCTTGCCGACGGACAGCATCTGGAGGCACGCGACGCCTTCATCGCGACGGGCAAGCATGACCTGCGCGGATGGAAGCGTCCGCCAGGCAGCCAGAACGACCTCATCGGCCTGAAGCTATATTACCGGTTGAAGGCTGGAGAAGCCGCCGAACTGAGGAGGCGGGTCGAGCTGATTCTGTTTCCCGGCGGCTATGGCGGGCTTCAGCCGATCGAAGACGGGTGCGCCAATCTCTGCCTTCTGGTCGGGAAGGATCGCTTCGCGGAGGCGGGCCATTCGTGGGAGGCTCTCCTCGGCGACATCGGGCGGGACTGCCCGCATCTGGCAGGTCGCCTCGACGAGGCAATCGCGGTTCGAGACCGGCCGATCGCGATCACCTCCATCCCCTATGGCTTCGTGCGGCAGGAAGCGACGGATTGCTGGCATCTCGGGGATCAGTCGGCTGTCATTCCATCCTTCGCCGGAGAGGGCATGTCGATGGCCCTGCACAGCGCTCATCTGGCGGCCCGGTGTCATCTTTCGGGCGGTTCGGCAAACGACTTCCAGAAGCGCTTCGCTGCCGACGTCGCGGGGCAAGTTCGCCGCGCGACGCTTCTCTCCCGACTGCTGGTGCATGGCTGGGCGCAGACGGTGTCGGCCGGCGGTCTTTCAGTGCTGCCTTCCATTCTCGCGGCAGTCGCTTCAAACACTCGCCTGCCGGCAGCCTCGCTGCTGCGTGGCGCTTCAAGCTAGGGTATCGGAACGCCGAGCAAGATGTCGGGACCGGCGTTGGCAGGCGGCGCAGCGATGGCGAGCAGCGGCGCCTCCACCATCGGGTAGCCTCCGGTCTGCTGTCGGCCGCGAGGGTTCCAACCATGCTGACCCCTCGAAGCTTCACAGCGGCGCCAAAGCCGTTCATTCTCCGATTCTTGAATGAGCCGCGCTTCAAGCGAGGCCGGAGGAGGATGAAATGGCGGGCTTCAACGATTGGCTTGATGTGACCGATCCGAAGCTGATGGCCGAGTCTCTCGCCGACCAGTTCCGCCTCAGCCAGAACGAGTTCCTGAAGGCGCAGCAGGCTCTCGCTCCAGCTTTCGCGCTGGGCTTCCAGCGCGCGATGACCGACCCGAAAGCCTGGAGCAACCTTCAGGGTGCGGGGGCCTCGATGCTTCCGGGGGCGGGTGGCGGGCAGGCGCCGCAGATCCTCGATCTCTTCTTCGGCTCCGACGCGCTGACGAATGCCGTCGCCCGTCAGGCTTCGCTCTTTGCCGGCATCGCGCCCGACACGATCCAGAAACTGATGCCGAGCCTTGCCATGCTCAGCATGGACGCCATGATGCGCGCGACCATGGCCAATCTGGCACGCCAGCATCCGCAGGGCCTCGCGACCGGCGATTTCGGAGGGGCGACGGCGGAGATGATGCGGCGTGGAGCCAATGCGGTCGAAGCGCTGACGCGTCCTTCCGACGAAGCCGCGCGGCGTCGCGACGAGCGGTCCGGCCTTGCGCCCGCCTTCTTCGGCGACGTGTTTCAGGAGGCGATGAAGGGCGGCCTTGCCTGGATGGGACGAGGATACGAGCCTCAAAACCCGCCAGGGCGCCCCGTCCAGTCGCCCGTCGCAAGCGGACCGTCGTCCGAAGTCTTCAACCCGATGATGCCCTTCGCAGCACTGTTCGACGCCTTTGCGAGGGGTATGCAGGGCGCGGGTGAGGACGTGCCGTCGGCGGGCGAGCCGGTGCCGCGCGAAGGGCAGGATGCGCCTCGTCGACCCGACGCTGAAGCTGCTCATGGTGCGCCAGGACAGGCCGAAACGTCTTCTTCCGGACCGGTCGATGCGTCTGACGATGGCATCGTCGGCGAGATGATGCGCTCGGGACATAAGATGCAGGAGGAGTATGCGAGGGAAATGGCCAGCCTTTTCGATCGCTATCAGCGCATCGCACCTGCCTCGTGAGTTTTCCGGCGGCGTGACGGGAGACGGCAGGCCGGCTGTCCAGGTTGCGCCGGCAGCGCAAAGAGTGCGATGACGGCG
>JACMIV010000024.1 GCA_014380965.1 Rhizobiaceae bacterium
CACCACCACCTTGTCGAAATGTGCGCCCTCGTCGGTCGTCAGCGTCTTCCAGTGCTCCATCGCCATATCCCACGCCGCACCCTTCGGCGCGCGCGGCTTATCCCTGACATAAGCGAAGGTCGTCTCGTCAGGCGCGATCAGGCCGGCGCGGGCGCCGCCTTCGATCGACATGTTGCAGATCGTCATGCGCCCTTCCATCGACAGCGCGCGGATCGCCTCGCCGGCATATTCGATCACATAGCCGGTGCCGCCCGCCGTGCCGATCTCGCCGATGATGGCAAGGATGATGTCCTTGGCGGTCACGCCCTCCGGCAGGACGCCGTCGACCTCGACGAGCATGTTCTTCGCCCGGGACTGGATCAGCGTCTGCGTCGCCAGCACGTGCTCGACTTCGGAGGTGCCGATCCCATGCGCGAGCGCGCCGAAGGCGCCGTGCGTCGCGGTGTGGCTGTCGCCGCAGACGATCGTCATGCCGGGCAGCGTGAAACCCTGCTCGGGGCCGACGATATGGACGATGCCCTGCCGGCGGTCCGCCTCCGAGAAGTACTCGATGCCGAAGTCGGCAGCGTTCGCCGCCAGCGTCTCGACCTGGATGCGGCTCTCGTCATTGGCGATGCGTTTCGTGCGGTCCGGCGAGGTGGGGATATTGTGATCGACGACGGCAAGCGTCCGCTCGGGATGGCGGACCTTGCGGCCGGCGACGCGCAGACCCTCGAAGGCCTGCGGGCTCGTCACCTCGTGGACGAGATGGCGGTCGATCCACAAAAGCGCGCCGCCGTCGCGCTCGTCGACGAGATGGTCGTCGAAGATCTTGTCGTAGAGGGTGCGGGGTCTGGTCGTGTCGGTCATGATGGTTCGTCCTGCGATGAGGCGGACACAGTGCGTCCGGACGATCGGAAAAGCTGGGCGTGCGGAAAGCGCACCGCGTTCGGAGTTCGCGGGATCAGTCCAGCCGCCCGATGCCCGCGATCAGCCGATAGAAGAAGCGCCCGGGCAACCTCGCGCGATCATCGAGCGGCGAGAAGCCCAACGTCGTCGTCGGCAGGGGTTGCGCGGTCTTTCGCATGGCTTCTCAGTAGCAGCGGGGAAAACCGGAAACAATGGCGGGACCGGTGTCGATGTCGCCCTTCCTTTGACGGAAGTCATCGAAGCGTCCTTTCGTCATGAGGGTTTCGCGAGCGCACAAAGACCGCACCAATTCCGCCTCGAGCGCCATTTTCCAGTGTAAGCCATTTAGGAAGACACGCCAGATACGCGCGAAACGGGTGTCTCCTTCACTCCGGAACCGCCAGGCCCTCAATGAATCTCGGCGTGTTCCTCGCCTCGAAATCCGCCTCCCGGATCAGGCCGTCGAAATGGCGGGAGAGTTCGAGCACCTGCCGCCGCTCGCGGAAGACGAGGTAGAAGCGGCCGACATAGATCGTCGCCTGCTGCGAACCGAAGACGGTGAGCGGGGCGGAGAACACCTTCTTGCGGTCGAAGAGATAGAGGCGCAGCGACGGATAGAGCTCTTCGGCCAGCCGTCGCATCCGATCGAGCTGCGCGCGGCGCTCCAGGGCGGGAAGCCCCTTCCAGTAGCCCTCGCCGGCGGCGAACCCCTCCAGCGTGTCGAGCGGCATGGCGATCTCGTAGTCGGTGTCGGGATCTCGGAGATAGGCGAGCCGGTCGCGCATGTCGCCGATCGCCTGGTCCTCGGTCTTGCCGAGAAAAGCGCCGTATTCGAAGCGGAGCACGGCCTCCGATTTCAGCATGTCGGGGAGTGTCGCCGGCACATGGCCGATCTTGGTGCCGCGCGCCTCCTCGTGCCATCGGAAGATGTGCTCGTCGGAGGGCGCGCGCTCGGCGTCCTCCATCCGCATCAGTGCCGAGAGCATGTCCGCCGACCGCTCCTTGCGGTCGGAGAGCCCGAGCAGCCAGTCCGAGGAGACGCCGAGGGCGCCGGCGCATTCGGCCGCGAATTGCGCG
>JACMIV010000224.1 GCA_014380965.1 Rhizobiaceae bacterium
GGGAAGCGCGCGCGGCTCGCCTTGCCGCCGCACCATTGCAGTAAAACGACAGCGTCCGGCCCAGCCGCTTCAAGGGCCGGACGCGTCTTCGCGCGCGTCATATCCTTGTCATCGCAAGACTGGTATAGGCGCTAACCTCGATCTGAGACGGGCGAGACATCAATGCGCTACGCCGAACTGACCTATGCTCGCCCGGATGACAAGCTGTTCCGTCGTTGGGCGATCCGCTCGATCGAAGAGCTGTCCGGCCGGCGCAAACTCGCGCGCCTCTACGGGGTCTGGCGCAAGGATCTGGCGTCCGGCCGCCGCGATGCGTTCAACGCCATGCTGGACCTCATGAAGATCAGTCTCGAGACATCCGGGCGGCTTCCGAGCGGCGAGGACCTGCCGAAGCGGCTGGTAATGGTCGCCAACCATCCATTCGGCATCGGCGACGGCGTCGCGATCCTCGCGCTCGCCGAGCGCCTCGGACGCCCATTCCGCATCCTCATCAACAACGACCTCATGAAGATTCCTGAGATGTCGGCCTACGGGCTGCCGGTCTCCTTCGAGGAGAACAAGGCGGCGCTCGCCATGAATATGGAGACGCGGCGAGAGGCGGCCCGGCTTCTCAACGAGGGCACGACGATCATCGTCTTCCCGGCCGGCGGCGTCGCCACGGCGCCGACGATGTTCGGCGCGGCAGACGATCTGCCCTGGAAGCAATTCACCGCGCGTCTCGTCCAGACCGGCCGTGCCTCCGTGTTGCCGATCCATTTCGAGGGGCAGAATGGCCCGCTCTTCCATCTCGCGAGCCGCCTGTCACTGACGCTCCGGATCGGGCTCCTCATCGGCGAATTCCGACGGCAGTATGGCCGCGCGATCCGCGTCAGCGTCGGACGTGTCATCGCCTATGAGGAATTGTCGGCGATCGGCGACCGAAAGCTCCTGACCGAGCGGCTGCGCGAAGCCGTCTTCGGCCTTGCCGCTGCTGCGACGCCCCGCTTCGGGGCGTTTTCGGACGCCTGATCAGAGGTCAGTCGCCGGAACCCTCGGTCGTATCGGGGGCGGCGATGAGGTCGTTCGTCGTCAGCACCTCGACATCGGTGTTGACGCCGGCGACGACCTCGAAGTCGCGCTGGTAGACCCGGTCCTTGTTCTTGGCGACGATCAGGTAGTCGCCCTCGGCCAGCACCATCGAAGGGAATGCGCCCACGCTTTCGCGCACGAGATCGCCGGAGGCGCTGGAGATCGTCCAGGCCGTGTCGGCGATCGCCTCGCCGCCTTTTTCGCGCACGAGCTTCATGGTCAACTGGGCAGCGCGGTGCTGGAGCGTCACGTCCGTCAGCTTGCCCGGCTCGACCGTCACGTCTGCCCTCACCACTGCATTGACCGAGCCGAAGTTCGAGACGACGTGATAGGTTCCGGCATTCAACTCGACGACCGTCTTCGGGGCGACATCGTCGGCGATGAGCTGCCGGTCGCGCTCCTCCGGCGCATCGCTGAAGATGTCGAAGGTGAGCGTATCCTGTGGGATCGGCACGTCGCCCGCGGCGAGCGCGTTCAACGTCAGCCCGCCGGCGTCGAGGACGACGATCTCGCGCGTCTGCTCGCCACTGAACTCGACGCGCTTCGTGACGCCGGCCCGCCCGAAGCCGACATGCAGGAGATAGGTTCCGCGCGGCACTTCGAAGGCCGCCGAGCCGCCGCGAGCCGAGGCGACGAGCGGCAGCTTGCCCTCCGGGCCGGCAATCGGTGAAAACAGGCGCCAGACGAGGCCGGAAGGGACGGCGTCGCCGTCCTGCGCGAGCCTTGCCTCGAAGAGGAGCGTCTTGCGGGTGCGGATGATGTCGAGAAGCGGAAGCTGCTGCGGCGCATAGGCCGGAAGGGCCGGGAGGCGCAGCGCGGGAGAATCCAGACTGCCCTCGACATCCGGCAGGGCGATCGGATCAAGCCGTTGCAAGGCGCGCGGTGCGGAAAGACCAAGCTCTTCGGCAGAACGTCCGTCCGGAATGCCCGACGGCGAGACATAGGCGCCGGAGGGGCGGTCCGACGGCCGGCCGCCGAGAAAGCCGCGAATGCCGCGCTCCAGGAAAGATGCGCCGTCGCCCTCCTGCGCCTCGACAGAGGCGACGCCGAGCAGCGTCACCCCCGCGACGAGGACGAAGGCCAAGGTCCACGAGCGAAGGGAGACGGGGGGAAGAAAAGGCGTCTTCATTCTCTCCGTTGAACGGCAGATCGTGGCCGAATTCAAGACGGCGTCAAATGCTTGCCGATAGGCCGCGGCAAGGTTCGGGAAACAGAGGTTTGAATTCGAGGTGGGCGCGTCTAGCTGTTTGCACTGAAGCACAAAGCCTGAAGCAGAAGGATCGCCAACCCCTTGCCCGAAGCCATCGACCTCCTCCGGACGCGACGTTCCATTCCGATCCCGGCGCTTCGCGCGCCCGGGCCCAACGACGCCGCGCTCGCGACCATGCTGACGGTCGCCGCGCGCGTCCCAGACCACGGCAAGCTCGCACCCTGGCGATTCGTTCTCTATCGTGGGGAACCCGCCGTCGCGATCGGCCGGGCGCTCGCGGCCATCGCTGAGCGCAAGGACGGCACCCTCACCGAAGCGCGCCGGGCGCAGGAAGAGCAACGCTTCTCGCGCAGCCCTCTGGTCGTCGGCGTGATCTCGACGGCGTCGCCGCATGTCAAGATTCCGGAATGGGAACAGGTGCTCTCCGTGGGAGCTGCCGCCATGAACCTCGTCCATGCCGCCCACGCGATGGGATTTGCAGCGAACTGGGTCACCGAATGGGTCGCTTATGACGAGGCGGCGAAGGCAGTCCTCGGCATCGGAGTGCAGGAGAGGGTCGCGGGCTTCATCCATGTCGGAACGCCCTCCGATCCGCCGGTGGACCGCCCGCGGCCCGACCTTAGCGCGATCGTGACGGAAGCCGTCGCGCCCGCCGCGCCCTCGATGGAGGGGTGACCCACCGATGTTCTACCGTACGCCCGGGCCCCATGGCCTCGCCCACGACCCGTTCAAGGCGATCGTCGCTCCCCGCCCGATCGGCTGGATCTCGACGCGCAGCCTCTCCGGCGCGGTCAACCTGTCGCCCTACAGCTTCTTCAATGCGGTTTCCGACAATCCGAAGATCGTGATGTTCTCGTCCGCCGGGATGAAAGACAGCCCGAGCTTCGCCATCGAAAGCGGTGCGTTCGCGGTCAATCTCGCGACGCGGAGCCTCGCTGCCGCCATGAACCGAAGCTCGGCGCCCGCGCCGCGGGGGGTGAGCGAGTTCGCGATCGCGGGGCTCACCGAGACGGCGTGCGAGATCATTGCCGCGCCACGGGTCGGCGAAAGTCCTGCGGCGCTCGAATGCAGGGTCACCGAGTGGTTCCGTCCGAAGGGCCTCGACGGGGAGGCTTCGGACAGCGTCATGGTCTTCGGCGAGGTCGTCGGCATCCATATCGACGAGAGCATCCTCAAGGACGGGAGGATCGACATGTCGCTCGCGGCCCCGCTCTCGCGCCTCGGCTACCTCGATTACGCCGTGTCCGACACGGTGTTCCAGATGGCGCGTCCGATCTTGCCCGACGGAACGGACATCGGCTGACGTTGGGGTTCGACGAAGCGGCGAGCGGGTTAACGCCGCCTGAAGCGACATGGTGAACGAATCCTAAACCATTCGCCGGCACACTCCAGCCAAAGCCTTCGTACCGTGTCGGGGTCCATCGCGAATGATCGTGCAGTGTTTCGTCAAGTGGTGCGCGACTGCCAGCAGCCGGGAGCGGGCCGGAGCCGTCGAGATGCTCGCACGGGCCTTCGCGGAAGATCGGCTGTCTCAGACGGACGCTGCGAACGCCGTGGCGATCCTCGGCTTCGTCCTCGACGATTCCTCTCCGAAGGTGCGGCAAGCGCTGGCCGAAGCCCTTGCGGATTCGCGGCGCCTGCCTCGTGCCTTCGCGCTGGCGCTGGCCGGGGACATCGACGCGATCGCGTGTCTGATCGCGGCGCGTTCCCCCGTCCTGTTCGAAAGCGACATGATCGATCTCGTCGCCACCGGAACGCCCTGCGTCCAGGCCGCGATCGCCGGCCGGCTCGTCGTCTCGATGAAGCTTGCCGCAGCCCTTGCCGAGGTCGGCGACGCGGGCGCAGTGCGCGTGCTCCTTTGCAACGAGGGTGCGACGATCGCATCGATCAGCCATCGCCGCATCGCCGAGCGGCACGGGGCGGATGCCAGCGTTCGCTCCGTTATGTTCGATCGCGCGGACGTTCCCGCGGACGTTCGCCAGACGCTCATCCTCCATCTCGGGCGTGTCCTTGCCGCCTCTCCGTTCGTCGGGGGCGCCATCGGCCCGCAGCGGACGCAGCGCGTGGTGTTCGACGCCTGCGAGCGGGCGACCGCGCTCGTCGCGCGGGAAACGCCCGCCCACGAGCTTCCCGCGCTCGTCGAGCATCTCAGAGCCTCGGGCCAGTTGTCGACGGCCTTCCTCATCCGAATCGTCTGCGCGGGGCATGTCGATCTTTTCGCCGCGGCCATGGTGGCACTGTCCGGGCGATCGGAACGACGGGTGCGCGCCATTGTCGTCGACGGCCGCGAGACCGCCTTCCATGCGCTGGTCAGGGCGGCTGGACTGCCGGACGCGGCGGCGCCCCTGTTGCGGACGGCGGTCCAGGTCTGGAAGGAAACAGCGGCCCGGGCGGGTGGGGAATCGGGGCTGCGGGACATTGACGATGTCGCGGCAACCGTCATGGGGCGTCTCGTCCTAGCCTTCCGGGAACGTCAGGACGGCGCCGGCTTCGAAGCCGTGTCGGCTCTTCTCAACCGTCTGTCGGTGGAGACGCTGCTCGGGTCGACGCGCGAGAGCGCCCGGCGCATGGCTGCGGCATAGGCGATAACGCCGATCAGTAGCGGAACTGCTCGGCAAGGATTCGTTCGTCCCAGGAATGGTCCTTGTCGAACAGGATGATGCTTCTCGCCGTGATCGATTCGCGGATGGTCACCGTCTGGACGGATTTGACCTCGATGTGGTCCGCCACGGCGTTGACAGGCCGCTTCTCCGGTTCCAGCGTCTCGATCACCACCGTCTGGTGATTGGCCAGAAGCGCGCCGCGCCAGCGTCGCGGCCGGAACGCGCTGACCGGCGTCAGCGCAAGAAGCTGCGCCTGCATCGGAATGATCGGCCCCTGCGCGGAGAGATTGTAAGCGGTGGACCCCGTCGGCGTCGCCACCATGACGCCGTCGCAGACGAGTTCCTCGAGGCGCGGTTGCCCGTCGATCAGGATGCGAAGCCTTGCTGCCTGATAGGACTGGCGGAAGATCGCAACCTCGTTGATCGCCAGCGCATGATGATCGTGCCCCTCCACGTCTGTCGCGATCATCTCCAGCGGCCGGATCTCGTTTTCGAGGGCGGCGCAGAGCCGCTCGCGCAGCCCGAGGTCACGCGATTCGTTCATCAGGAAGCCGACCGACCCCTGGTTCATGCCGTAGATGGGCGTGCCGGATCCCATGAAGCGGTGAAGCGTCTGGAGCATGAAGCCGTCGCCGCCGAGCGCGACGATGACGTCGGCGCTCTCCGGCGGCTCGTCGCCGTAGAGCACGACGAGCCTTGCCGCGGCCTGGCGGGCGGCCTGTGCATCGCTGGCCAGGAAAGCGATCGAGGAAACGGTCCGCAGCATGTGAATCCGGCCTGGCGCGGCAAAGCCGCAGGTCCTTCCGCAAACTAGGCGCGGCTGGATGAAGGCGTAGCCCTAGCGGCGAAAGGCCGACATGAAAACCCTGCCGTCGTCGATCGCACGTGTCCCGCCGCGCAAGGGTCGCCGTTGCCGGCCTCGATTATTGATAGGCGTAGGAGGCGCACATCTCGGCGTCGCTTTGCGGTGGGGCGTCGCCCGTGAACACCGCGACGATGAAGCCGGTCTCGCCGATTTCCGGCGCTGCCCAACTTGCGAGATAATGGACATCGCCGCTGCCGCAGAGCCGGTTGCCGTTTTCGAGCTCGGGATCGGCCGGCGCCTTCACCGCATACACCGAGGCTGGGAGCTCCTCGTCGCCGACGACGAAGGAATCAGCTACGAGATGGGAGAACTCCATCTCCGTGCCGTTGGCAAAGACGATGCTGAAATCGTCGAACTCGATGTCTCCGGTCACTCCCATCGCCGTCGTGCTGATCGCGGTTCCGCTATCGGCGAACGCAACGCCTGGAAGACAGAAACAGACGGCGGCAACCAGCGTGACGATCCACGGCAGACTCATGAAATCATGTCCTTCGATAAGATCGGCTGATCGTTTTTCACAGTCTCACGCGTGCCGGTTGATGTCGATCCGTAGCTTCCATCGATGGTGACCCATTTCTAACCGCGCTTTGCTCCCAAATTCCGGGCTGCATCCCCAATTCACTTGTGCTATCGCAACCTCGTCGCCGGCTTAGCTCAGTTGGTAGAGCACCTGATTTGTAATCAGGGGGTCGCGGGTTCGAGCCCTGCAGCCGGCACCAAAGGAATCGGAGGCTCGAGAGGCCCAGTCATAGCGCTCGGCGACCTCGCGCCAGTCGCACAAGGTACCGTGTTCCATCGCCAACGTTACGTCGGCCCATCTTGGCCTTGCGCCGCCGGCGCATTTGGCATTGAGCTGCGCGGTATCCGTCGGCAGCGTGTCGGCCTTGGTCAACCGGAATGCACTTCATGGCACCGCGCATTGCCGTCATCGGCTCGAACATGATGGATCTCGTCACCTACGGCGCTCGCATGGCGGTGCCTGGCGAGACACTCGGCGCGTCCGACTTCGCGATCGGGTTCGGCGGCAAGGGCGCTAACCAGGCGGTGGCGGCAGCGCGGCTCGGCGCGGAGGTCGTGATGGTCGCAAAGGTCGGGAGCGACGATTTCGGGGACCGCCAGATCGAAAACTTCAGGGCGAATGGGATCGACGTAGCGCATGTCGAGCGGGTGGAGGGCGCTTCGTCCGGCGTCGCCTCCATCTTTGTCGACGCGCATGGGGAGAACGCGATCCTGATCGTGAAGGGGGCGAACGCAAGTCTTTTGCCCGAGGATGTCGATGCGGCCGCCGACGTGCTGAAGCGCTGCGCGCTGATCCTCCTCCAGAACGAGGTGCCGGCCGAGACGGTCTACTACGCCATCGACTTCGGCCGGGCGCACGGCATCGAGGTGCTGTTCAATCCCGCGCCGGCCGACGCGGACCTCGACCCCGAACGGATCCGCAACGCGACCTTCCTCGTGCCGAACGAGACGGAACTCGCACTCCTCACAGGCTTGCCGGTCGGCACCGAGGAGGAAGTGGAGGCGGCGGCTCGCGAGCTCATCAAGAAGGGCGTCGGAACGGTCGTCGTGACGATGGGAAGCCGCGGCGCTTTGCTCGTCGAGGCGGGGGAGACCCACCGCGTCGCGCCCTTCGCAGTCCAAGCGGTCGACACGACGGGCGCCGGCGACGCCTTCATCGGCTCCTTCGCCTGCTTCTACATCGAGACCGGAGACGTGAAGGCGTCTCTTGCACAGGCCGCGCGCTATGCCGCGCTATCGATCACGCGGCGGGGGGCGCAGGCTTCCTATCTCCGGGCAGCCGAGTTCGAGCGGGTCTGAGACCGGCGGAAGGTCGGCGTCGCGTGTCGTGCCGGTACGACGGGGCCGGGCGTGCGGCGGCCGGTGTTTCCGGGGGGATTGGCGATGTCGCGGTCCCCGCCTTACATGCAAGGAAATGTAGAGACGAGGAGACCGTACGATGGACGCACAGAATTTCACGGTGACGCGCACCGACGCGGAATGGCGCAAGCTTCTGACGCCCGAACAGTATCAGGTGATGCGGGCGCACGGCACGGAGCGGGCGGGCAGTTGCGCGCTGAACTACGAGAAGCGCGACGGCACCTTCTCGTGCGCCGGCTGCGAGCAGGAGCTCTTCGCCTCGACGCGCAAGTTCGAGAGCGGAACCGGGTGGCCGAGCTTCAACGACCCGGTCGAGGGTTCGGTCGAGACCACCGTCGACCGCAGCTTCGGGATGGTGCGCACGGAGGTTCATTGCAGCCGTTGCGGCAGTCATCTCGGCCACGTCTTCGAGGACGGGCCGGCGCCGACGTTTCTCCGCTATTGCATCAACGGCGTAGCGATGGACTTTCATCCAACCTCGGAATGAGTTGAGGCGCAATGTGACGTGGCTTCGGGACACGAAGCCGGATTGTCTGCGGCGACGTCTTCAAAAAGCTTGGAATTCTTCTAAAGTGCTCATGGGTCCGGCGGAGCTTCGCCGGATTCGAGGCACGGGGGAAGAGACGAGATGCGGCTGACCCGCCAGACGAACCACGCGGTCCGTATGCTGATGTACTGCGCGGTCAACCCGAATCGCCTCAGCCGCGTCGGCGAGATCGCCTCCGCCTATGCCGTGTCGGAGCTTTTCCTGTTCAAGATCCTGCAGCCCCTCGTCGAGGGGGGGTTCGTGGAGACCGTTCGCGGCCGGAATGGCGGCATCCGGCTGGCGATGCCGGCGCGCGACATCACCTTGCGGGCGGTGGTCGAGGTGACGGAGGAGAGTTTCGTGCTCGCTGAATGTTTCGAAACGGGCGCGACGGACTGCCCGCTGATCGACAGCTGCGCGCTCAACGCCGCGCTTCGCAAGGCGCTGAACGCCTTTCTCGACGTGCTCGGCGGCTACACGATCGAGCAGCTCGCGGGGGAGAAGTCGGCGATGCGCCAGCGCCTCGGTCTGTTCGAGCCCTTGCCGGTCGCGATGGCGTCTTTCTGAGCGGCATGTCCGGACAGGCAAGTCACGACGTCTGACATCGCAGCGTGCACGGATGTCGTAGACAGCGGTGAAGCTGTCGCTTTTGCCGGCTCCTCAGGGGGCGGCGCGATGGTGTTGTCTTCAGAGTTCCAAGACCGATGCGGAGAGTGGCATGACCGTTCGCGACGAGATGCTGGCAAAGCTCCAGCGGCGCAGGCCAGGCTTCAGCCTCGAACAGAGCTTCTACAGCGATCCGGCCTATCACCAGCTCGACCTCGAGACGATCTGGTACAGGGACTGGCTGTTCATGGGCCACGACTGCGAGCTGCCGAAGCCCGGCAGCTACATGACAGTTCAGGTCGGCGCCTATCCCGTGCTGATCGTCCGCGACGGCACGAAAACGGTGCGCGCCTTTCACAATGCCTGCCGCCATCGAGGCTCGCGCATCTGCTCGGCTGCCAAGGGTACGGCTGCCAAGCTCGTCTGCCCGTATCATCAGTGGACGTACGAGCTCGACGGCAGGCTTCTCTTCGCCCGCGACATGGGCACCGATTTCAAGGCGGCCGATTTCGGGCTGCAGCCGGTCCATTGCGAGACGGTCGGCGGCTATATCTTCATCAATCTTTCGGACGCCGCGCCTGATTTCGCGCCGGTTCGCGCGATGGTCGAGCCCTATCTAGCCCCGCATACCCTGGGGGAGACGAAGGTGGCCTTCGAGATGACGATCGTCGAGAAGGGCAACTGGAAGCTCACCTGGGAGAACAACCGCGAGTGCTACCATTGCGCGGGA
>JACMIV010000225.1 GCA_014380965.1 Rhizobiaceae bacterium
CCGCCGCCATCGCCGAGGCGACGGGCGGCTGGGGCGCCGATCTCGTCTTCGAGGCGAGCGGCAGCCCGAAGGCGATCGCCGCGATGACCGACTACGCAGCGCCCGGCGGCGCCATCGTCGTCGTCGGCATTCCCGTGACGGCCAACTCGATCGACATCCCGATCGCGATGAACAAGGAACTCCGAATCGAGTTCGTGTTCCGCTACGCCAACGTCTTCGAGCGCGCCATCGCCCTCATCGCCTCGGGCAAGGTGGACCTGAAGCCGCTGATCACCGAGACCTTCGCCTTCGAGGATTCGATCGCAGCCTTCGAGCGGGCCGCGCAGGCGCTGCCGAAGGACGTGAAGCTGCAGATCAGGATGTGAGCGAACGGCGGTGCGGGGTCGGGCCATGAGTTCGTATGGACCTTGTTTCGACTGGAAAAAGTGGCCTCATACATTTTTCTTTGGGCCCTGCGGCGACCCCCGCGACAGATCTCAGCGGTCGAAGACCGAGGCTGCCGTATCAAGCCCCCTCCATCGCCGTGCGGATCTCCCGCTCCGTCCGCTGAAGCGTCTCGAACACCCCGTACTTCGCCGCATGAAATACCGCGATCGAACCGCCCGCCGGCGTGATCTCGTCGACCGTCCGGCACATGGCGGCAGCGGCCGATGCGAGATCCGGATAGACCCCGCCCGCCACCGCGCCGAGCATCGCGGAGCCTAGGAGGACCGGCTCGGCCGTCTCCGGCAGCGCCACCTTCAACCCAGCGGCGTCTGCGAGGATGCGGCGCAGGAGCGCACTCTTGGCGGCGCCGCCGCTGACGACGATCGTGTCCAGTTCGACATCGCGCCGCCGAATCGCCTCGACGATCTGGCGGGTGCCATAGCAGAGGCCGCAGAGGCCGGCGACGAAGAGGCGCACGAGACTGTCGAGGCTCGTCTCGATGGTGAGACCGGCCAGCACCGCCGTCGCCTTCGGATCGGCCTCGGGCGAACGGTTTCCGAGAAATTCCGGAACGATATGAAGATGGTGGGCGAGCCGGGCCGCAGCCTCGGTCGAACCCGCCATCGCCACGGCGCGACGTTCCAGGAAGTCGAGCACGGCCAAGCCCTCGACCGCAGCCTGACGCTTGGCTGCGGCAAAGGCCGGGTGAAGCGCGACGAGGTGGTCGAGCGCAGCGCCGTAGGCAGATTGCCCGCCCTCGATCAGCCAATAGCCCGGCAGCATCGCGGCGAAGTACGGGCCCCAGATGCCGTCGACGAAGGTCGGCTCGGGCGTCAGCGCCATCGCGCAGGACGACGTGCCCATGATGAGCGCCATCTGCCCGCAAGGATCGGCGACTGTCCCGTCGCGCCCCCTGCCGCCGAGCGTGCCGACGCCGCCGGCATGGGCGTCGATCAGCGAGGCGCCGACCGGAATGCCGGCCCGCAGGCCGAACGCTGCGGCGGCCTCGGCCGTCAGGCCGTTCCCCAGCGGCGAGGCGATGTCGACGATGTCCGTGCCGATCCGGGCAAAGCTCTCCCTCGAAAGCTCGGCAAGCCCGATCGCCTCGAAATAGCTTGGATCGAAGCGGCCCTCATGGGCGAGATAGGTCCATTTGCACGTCACCGTGCAGACCGAGCGGGCAAGGCTTCCCGTGGCGCGGAAGGCGAGGAAATCAGAAAGGTCGAAGAAATGGCCGGCTGCGGCGAACGTCTCCGGCTGGTGCTCCTTCAGCCAGAGGAGCTTCGGCGTCTGCATCTCAGGCGAGATCACGCCGCCGACGTAGCGAAGCACCGGGTGGCCCGTCGCGTTGATCCGCCGCGCCTGATCGATCGCGCGGTGATCCATCCAGACGATGACGTTGCGCGCGCGGTCCTTCGAAGGACCGGTGGCAAGCGGGGCCCCGGCCTCGTCCAGCACGACAAGCGAACAGGTCGCGTCGAAGCCGAGGCCGGAGATCCGGCCGGGCTCGGCGCCGGAACCTGCCACCGCCTCGCGCACTGAGGCGATGACGGCCGTCCAGATGTCATCCGAGGACTGCTCGACGATGCCGCCACCGTCCTGCCAGATGCGGATCGGGTGTTTGGCGGCAGCCAGCAGCTTGCCGCGGGCGTCGAACACGCCGGCCCGTGCGCTACCGGTTCCGACATCGATGCCGATGAAAAGCTCGTCCATGATCCCTCCCGAGGATGCGATCCTTCGGGCAGGACCTAGCCGATTTCCAACATGAGAGGGAAGCGCGGCCTCCTGCAGCGACGCCGAAGGCGCAGTGCCGATGGCTTCGCGCCGATGGCCAAGCCGTTCGCGCTGCGATAGACACGGCGACATGCTCACCTCGAACGCAAAGGCCGCGCACGGCCTCTATGGCTCCCCTCCCGAAGACCTTGCCGAAGGAGCCGTCGGAGCCGCGCAATACTCTCCACTCGTGCCCGGCGCCGCCTCGCTCGAAGCAGCGGCGCCAGGCACGCTCCAGGGCATGACGGTGCTCGCCCCGCCTGGAACGCTGGAGCGGCGATACACCGTCGCCTTGGCGCTCCGGGCGCTTGCCGTCGGTGCGCCGCTGACGGTGCTGGCGCCGAAGGACAAAGGCGGCCTCAGAATCGCCAAGGAGCTCGCCGCCTTCGGATGCGACGTCGGCGAGACGGCACGCAGCCATTTCCGCATTTGCGAGACGCTGAGGCCGGCACTCCTCCAAGGCACCGACGAGGCGATCGCCGAGGGCGGATCGCGGCGCGATCCCGATCTCGGGCTTCACACCCAGCCCGGCGTCTTCTCCTACGACAGGATCGACCCAGGCAGCGCCCTTCTCCTCCAGCATCTGCCGAAGCTTGGAGGACGCGGCGCCGATCTCGGCTGTGGGATCGGGACGCTCGCGCTCGCGGTTCTCGGCTCGTCGAAGGTGACGAGCCTTGCTCTGGTGGACCTCGATCGCCGTGCGGTCGAGGCGGCGCGGCGGAACGTCCTTGACACGCGCGCCACCATCGCTTGGGGCGACGTCCGCGCATGGAAGGACGCACCCTCGATGCTCGACTTCGTCGTCATGAATCCGCCCTTCCACGAGGCCGGCATAGAGGATCGCGGCCTCGGGCAAGCCTTCATCCGCCAAGCCGCCGCCATGCTTCGGCCGGGCGGCTTTCTCCATATGACGGCGAATCGGCATCTTCCCTACGAGGACATCCTGAAGCCGCTGTTCAAGCTCGTCGTGCTGAAGGCGGAAAGCGGCGGCTACAAGATTTTCGAGGCGCGGAAGTGAAAGCGCCGAGCCTTCGTCTCGACCGGCTCCTCGCCAACATGGGCTACGGTTCGAGGCGCGAGATCCAGCTTCTCGGGCGGCAGGGCCGGGTGACGCTCGACGGCGCGCCCGTTTCGGATGTCGAGGCGCGCGTCACGGTGACCCCCGATCTTGCGGCCCGCATGGTCGTCGATGGCGAGGCGCTCGATCCGCCGCCGGGCATGGTGCTGCTTCTGCACAAGCCGCTCGGCGTCACCTGCTCGCACAAGGAGGCGGGGCCGCTCGTCTACGGGCTCTTCCCGCCGCGCTGGCGCCGTCGCGAACCGGGTCTCTCGACCGTCGGCCGTCTCGACAAAGAGACTTCGGGGCTCCTCCTCCTCACTGACGACGGGGCGCTGCTTCACCGAATCATATCGCCGAAGAGCCATGTAGCGAAACGATACCGCGTCACGCTCGATCGTCCCCTACGGGGCGACGAGGCCGAAACCTTCGCCGCGGGGACGCTGATGCTCGACGGCGAGGACAAGCCGCTGCTCCCCGCCGAAATGCGGGCGCTCTCGCCGATGGCGGCCGAGATCACGCTTCGCGAGGGGCGCTATCATCAGGTCCGGCGAATGTTCGCGGCGGTCGGCAATCATGTCGTGGCGCTTCACCGTGACCGGATGGGCGGGCTCGATCTGCCGGAAAGCCTGGCGCCGGGCGCCTACAGCGTTCTCGACGAAGACGGAATCGCGACGATCTTCGCCGCCAGCGCGAAATGACGACCTGTCACCGCAGGATGGTATCAGACGGGAAGACGCGATGACCCTCGACCTCGACACCGCATTCGACCCGTGCCACGGCGAGGCGGTGCCCGTGGCGCCGGAGGTCCTGCGCGTGACGGCACCGAATGCCGGCCCCTTCACCTTTCACGGGACGAACAGCTATGTCGTCGGCGGCTCGCGTTCGGCCATCGTCGTCGATCCAGGTCCGGCGGACGATCGACATTTCGCGGCGCTGATGGCGGCGATCGACGGGCGGACGGTCGACGCGGTTCTTCTCACCCATACGCACCGCGATCACTCCGACCTCGTCGCCCGGCTCGTCGCGGAGACCGGCGCGCCCATCCTCGCCGAGGGCCCGCACCGCCTGTCGCGGCTTCTCCATTCAGGCGAGACCAATCCGATGGATGCGGCCGGCGACATGGAGCTTCGCCCGGACCGCGTCGTCGTCGACGGCGAGATCCTGCGCCTTTCCGCAGCGACGATCGAGGCCGTCGCCACGCCCGGCCATACGGCCAATCACATGGCCTTCGCCGTCGAGGGCACGGGCGTGCTCTTCTGCGGCGATCACGTCATGTCCTGGTCGACCACGATCGTCGCCCCGCCGGACGGCTCGATGGCCGACTACATGGCCTCGCTCGACCGGCTCATCGAACGGGGCGATACGCTGCTGCTGCCCGGCCACGGGAGCACGGTGGACCAGCCGCAGCCGCTTCTGCGGGCCCTGAAGTCGCACCGCCGGATGCGGGAGGCGGCCATTCTCGAGCGGCTGCGGGCAGGCGACCGGACGATTCCCGAGATCGTCGGGGCGCTCTACCGCCAGACCGACCCCCGGCTTCACGGGGCGGCCGGGCTCTCAGTGCTGGCGCATCTCGAGGACCTTGCTGCGAAGGGGCGGATCGAGGCCGAGGGTGAGATCGTCCTCGGCGGGCATTTCCGGCCGACATGAAACGCGGCCGACGCCCCTCGCTTCAGCCATCGACGCCGGGCGGCACGATGGCGGCGATGCCGGCCATGGCCTCGTCGAGCGCGGTCAGGAAGCCGTCGACATAACGGCGGTTCTGGCCGAGGTCCCTCGCGACCGCCCGTGAGGTGGACCGCATGTCGACGAAGGTCTCGGTGCCGTCCTCGACGATCCGGATCGTCATTTCGCTCGGCAGAGCGAGGATCCAACTCGTGGCGACAGCCTGCAGCATGTAGGCGTCGGCGTCGGCTCGGGCGAACGGGTCGCTCGCCGCGGCAAGGTCGATGCTCGACCGGGGCGTCGGAAGCGGCACGTCGACCGTGCCGGAAATGCCGAGATCGTCGCCTTGATCGGACGCTTCAGGCTCACCGGCATCGACCGCGACGAGTTCCCAACCCTTTGCAGCGAGCACCGTCCGCGCCACCGCATAGACCTGCGCCGCCCTTGCCTGGAATCTTCGGCTGGTCACCTGGGACTGCGGCTCCGGCGTCCGCAACAGCGGAAACGCCGCATCCGCCGCGGGGTTTGCGCCCAGCGCCTCGCCGATCGACGCGCCGGCGACGATGTCGGCGGCCAGCATCCCGTCCGACTCGGCGGTGTTCGTCTGCGGACTTCTCGCCGCGAGATAGACGATGAAAGCGAACGGCGCAGCGACGAGAAGTGCTGCGAAGACGGCGCCGACGGCAGGTCCGCCGCCCTCGTGGCCGCCGCGCCAGACCCTGATCAAGGCAACGAGCGCGATGAGGAACGACAGGCCGGCGAGCCCGAGCACGACGACGAAAGCTGCCTTCAGCGCCGTGAAATCGATGCCTCCCAGCCGGTAGACGAGGATCGAGACGACGAGCAGGAGGCCGGAGAACATCGCGCCGCGGCGCGCCCAGCGGGGCGAGCGCAAACGCTTCCTGAGATAATGCCCCGTCGCCTTGGTTCGGCCCGCCGCCACGCTCATGTCGATACTCCCGATCGGCTTTCTCCTAGCCGAAATCGCCTCGGGGCGACAGCGCAGGAACTGTGCGGTCAGCCCGCGTTCCTCACGCCGTCGGCAGGCGGTAATCGGCGAACTGCGTCCTCAGCGTGGTCTTCTGGATCTTGCCCGTCGCCGTATGCGGGATCTGGTCGACGAAGGCGACGTCGTCCGGCATCCACCAGCGGGCGATCTTGCCCTCCATGAAGGCGAGAAGGTCCTCCTTCGTGACCGTCCTGCCTTCCTTCTGCACGACGACGAGGAGCGGGCGCTCGTCCCATTTCGGGTGGGCGACGCCGATGACGGCGGCCTCCGCCACGTCCGGATGGCCGACGGCGAGGTTTTCGAGATCGATGGTCGAGATCCACTCCCCGCCGGACTTGATCACGTCCTTGGCGCGGTCGGTGATCTGCATGTAGCCGTTCGGATCGACATGGGCGACGTCGCCTGTGTCGAACCAGCCGTCATCCTCGAACACCTCGTTGCCGATGCCCTTGTAGTAAGAGCCGGCGACGGCGGGGCCCTTCACCTTGAGGCGGCCGAAGGTTCTGCCGTCCCAGGGCTGGGCGCGGTTCTCGTCGTCGGTCACCTTCATCTCGATGCCGAAGGGCGGATGGCCTTGCGTCTGCGCCACGTCGAGCAGCGCCTCGCCGTCGAGAGAGGCGTATTCCGGCTTCAGCGAACAGAGCGTGCCGAGCGGGCTCATCTCCGTCATGCCCCAGGCGTGGATGACGCGGACGTCGTAATCGTCCTGGAACGTCCGGATCATCGCGCGCGGGCAGGCCGAGCCGCCGATCACGACCCGCTCGAAGTCGGGGAGTTCGCCGCCGGCCTTTTCCAGATGCTGGAGGAGCATCAGCCAAATCGTCGGGACGGCGGCGCTCATCGTCACCCTCTCGGCGACGAGAAGCTCGTAGATCGAGGCGCCGTCCATCTTCGCGCCCGGCATGATCATCGCCGCGCCGCCCATCGGGCAGGTGAAGGCAAGGCCCCAGCCGTTGGCATGGAAGAGCGGCACGACCGGCATCACGCGGTCGCGCGAGGACAGCGCCATCGCATCGCCTTGCTGTGCGATCATCGAGTGGAGGATGTTCGAGCGGTGGGAGTAGACGACGCCCTTCGGGTTGCCTGTCGTGCCCGACGTGTAGCACATGCCGGCGGCCGTGGTTTCGTCGAACTCCTTCCAGGCGAAATCCTCGTCGGCTTCGGCAAGCCATTCCTCGTAGGGCACGACGTTCGCGAGCGTCGTCTCGGGCAGGTGCGCGGCATCCGTCAGGACGACGATCTTCTTCAGCGACGGCACCTTCGGCGCGATCGCCTCGAGGATCGGCAGGAAGGTCATGTCGACGAAGATCAGCCGGTCTTCGGCATCGTTCATGATCCATGCGATCTGCTCGGGGAAGAGCCGCGGATTGACCGTGTGGTAGATCGCGCCGACGCCGACGATCCCGTACCAGCATTCGAGGTGGCGCCAGGTGTTCCAGGCGAGCGTCGCGATGCGGTCGCCGAGCACGACGCCCTCCTGTTCGAGCCGCTTGGCAAGCTTTAGGGAGCGCCTGCGAATCTCGGCGTAATTCGTCCGGTGGATCGGCCCTTCGAGCGAACGGGACACGACTTCGCGCTTGCCGTGGTGGATCGCGGCGTGGTCGATCACCTTCGAGCACAGAAGCGGCCAGTGCTGCATCAATCCCTGCATCGCGGAACGTCCTCCCTTTCGTCGCATTTTCAGCGTTGCGTCGCTCCTCTGACGGGAGCTTGTCGTCGTCGACCACCTATGAATGGTCGGCTGCAATCTCTTCAACCAGCGCCGTTTTGTCCAGCCGCCTTCGGTGGCTGCTCGGAAGGGCGGGGACTGTCGGCCACCTGCCGAGATCCTTCGGCAACGGGCGGACGATACTGGAATTAGATGCGAGGGAAGACCACCGATGATGAACGTGACCTCCGCCGAGCCGCTGAACGAGCCTGCCCTGGAGCCCTTCGAGGCCGTCGAGTTCGAGCTGGCGCTCGACCTTCAGGATCCGACACAGACGACGTTCGAGACCTGCGTCAGGGTGGCTGCGGAAGTGGTCGGAGGCGAGATCCTGTTCGACATGCCGTCCGACGGGACGATCGAGGATTGCTCGAGGATTGCCGCAGTTCGCCTGCGACAGCCTAGCGGAGACCGCATCCTCTTTGCGGTGCTCGGAGAGACCGGCGCGACGCTTCGCGTCGCGACCCGCGCCGACCTCGGGGACCGGTTCCACGGCTTCGCCAAGGCTTTCATCGGCGTTCTCGAACGCATTCGCGACGATCTTCCGGCGGCGATGTCGAGGGCGGCCGGCTCGGCTTGAACCCGGCCCCAAGGGCAGCCGCGCTGCGCCTTCCTTGAGGGCGGTATACTCAAGGCCAGTTCGGACCTGTTACCCGCGATGGCGGCTCTTCCCCGTCGCAGGGCCGCGCATGGCTCGCGTCGCGCGGATGGCCGCCTGCGCCGCGGCTAGTCGGGCGATCGGCACGCGGAAGGGCGAACAGGAGACGTAGTCGAGCCCTGTCTGCTCGAAGAAGGCGATCGAAGCGGGATCCCCGCCCTGCTCGCCGCAGACGCCGAGCGAGATGTCCGGCCGCGTGCGCCGCGCCTTCTCCACCGCCATGGCGATGAGCTCGCCGACTCCTTCGACGTCGATCGACTGGAACGGATCGCGCTCGAGGATGCCCTTACGCTCGTAGGTGGACAGGAAGTTCGCCGAATCGTCGCGCGAGATGCCGAAGACCGTCTGCGTCAGGTCGTTTGTGCCGAAGGAGAAGAAATCGGCGACTTCCGCGATCGTGTCCGCGCGCACGATGGCGCGCGGCAGCTCGATCATCGTGCCGACGAGGTAGGTCACGCGCTTGCCGCGCTCGGCGGCGACGAGCTCTGCCACCTCGTCGATGACCGCCTTGACGAAGTCGAGCTCGGTTCGAAGGCCGACGAGCGGCACCATGATCTCCGGCACCACGGCCTCGCCGGCCCGCTCGCCCGCCTCGATCGCCGCCTCGAAGATCGCGCGCGCCTGGACCTCGACGATCTCCGGATGGGAGATGGCGAGGCGGCAGCCGCGGTGGCCGAGCATCGGGTTGAACTCTTCGAGCTTCTCGATGCGCTGGCGCAGCACCCGCTCCTCGATCTTCATCTGGAGCGCCGTTTCCGCGATCTCCGCATCGCCCTTCGGCAGGAATTCGTGCAGCGGCGGGTCGAGGAGGCGGATCGTGACGGGAAGACCCGCCATGATCTCGAAGAGCTCGACGAAGTCCGAGCGCTGGATCGGCAGAAGCTGCTCCAGCGCCGCCCGCCGTCCGACCTCGTC
>JACMIV010000226.1 GCA_014380965.1 Rhizobiaceae bacterium
AGGCATGCTGCACGCGCTCGGTCATATCCGAAACGGTGACGACGAGGCCGCCCTCCGGCATCGGATGAGTTCGGATTTCGATGATGCGGCCCGAGCGCTTCAACGTGATCTGGCGTTGGGCCGGCGCCTTCGTCAAAGCCTCGAAGCTGCGGGCATACTCTTCCGCATCGATCTCGCCGGCAGCCCGCATCTCCTCCAGCACCGCCGTCAGCGGCGTCCCGATCTGCCCGATCTGAGGCGGCAGATCGAGGAGATCACGCAATTGCCGGTTCCAGAAGGTAAGGCGAAAGTCCTGGTCGAAGACGGCAAGTCCTTGGTCTACCTGATCGAGCGCGATCCTGAGGATGTCGCGGTTGTATTGAAGCGCCTCCGAGGCGTCGTCGAGGAGGCGGATCGCCGATCGGCTCGACCCTTTGTGCCGCTGCAGCAGCAGCGACAGGACGAGGCGCGAGGAGGCCGACCCGATGGCCGAGCCGAGGAGCTGTTCGGAAAAGCCGATGATCCGGCTGTCGGCTTCCTCTCCGTCGTTGAGCGGTCGCCGCTCGGCCTCGCCGAAGCTCTGGAACGAGCGCTCGGTGCGCTCGGCGCCGAGATAGCGCGCGATGGTCGCCTTGAGGTCGCCGACCGTCACGTCCGCCCGCGCCCGCCGGAAGCCCGTCGAGGCGCCGCCATCCTGCCGCACGAAGATCGAGGCCTGGATGCGCTCGCGAGGGCTGGCCTGGCGGGAGAGCGAGCCGAAGACGAGCAGCAGCGTGTTGAGCCCGAGGCTGATGACGACGCCGTGCAGCAGCGGGTCCAGGTCCAGCCCGAGCAGCGCCTGCGGCCGTAGCGAGGCGATGGCGAAGGGACCATCGAGGACGAATGCCGACCCTGGAAGCACGGCCGGCAAAAGCAGCGTGTAGAGCCAGACGAGCGTCCCGGAGACGAGCCCCGCCTTGGCGCCGCGGGCGTTCGCGCCCTTCCAGACGAGGCCGAGGAAGAGGGCTGGAGCGAACTGGGCGATCGCAGCGAAGGAGAGAAGGCCGATCGCCGCGAGCGCCGTCGAGCCCCCGGCGAAGCGATAGTAGAGATAGCCGAGGAGGACGATGACGAAGATCGCCGTTCGCCGGATGGACAGGATCAGCCGGCTCGCGTCCCGCTCGCCCATGACCGCCTCGTCGCGGCGTTTGAGGAGGATCGGCAGGACGAGATCGTTCGAGACCATGATCGAGAGTGCGACGCAGGCGACGATCACCATCGCGGTCGCCGCCGACAGCCCGCCGAGGAAGGCGACCAGCGCCAGCGCGTCGTTGCCTTGCGACAAGGGGAGCGAGAGGACATAGAGATCGGCGTCGACCGATCCGCCGAGCCTCAGGACGCCCGCCGCCGCAATCGGAAGAACGAAGACGTTGATGGCGACGAGATAGAGCGGGAACAGCCAGCGCGCCCGGCGAACCTCCTCACGGCTACGATTTTCCACGACGGTCATGTGGAACTGGCGCGGCAGAAGGAGGATGGCGAAGGCGCTGAGGACGAGCGAGGCGACGAAGCGGCCGTCGATACCGCTCGAAAAGGCAGCCTGGATCCGCTGATCGGCGATCGCGTTGGCGAAGAGGTCCGGCGCATCGAAGAGGCCGGTGCAGACCCAGACGCCGACCGCGACGAAAGCGCCGAGCTTGACGATCGATTCCATCGCGACGGCGACGACGAGCCCATCCTGATGCTCGGTCGCGTCGGCCTGCCGCGTGCCGAAGAGGATCGCGAAGACGCCGAGAAGCAGCGCGACGAGAAGCGCGATGTCGCCGAAGAAGGGCGGCATGCCCTCCTGCGGGCGATAGTAGGCGACGAGCGTCGCGACCGAGGTGGAGATCGCCTTCAACTGCAGCGCGATGTAGGGAACCGCCCCAATCAGCGCGATCACCGCCGCGATGGCCGCGACCGAAGGACTCTTGCCGTAGCGTGAGCCGATGAAGTCGGCAATTGTCGTGATCTTCTCGGCCTTGGCGAGTCGGATGATGCGGTCGACGACGCGGTGCCCGAAGACGAAGACGAGGATCGGGCCGATGTAGATGGCGAGGAACGAGAACCCGTCCGTCGCCGCGACGCCGACCGAGCCGAAGAACGTCCAGGACGTGCAGTAGACGGCAAGGCTCAGCGCATAGATCCCCGGCCGGCTCGCGCTTGCCCGCCCCTCCGCCGCCCGCCGGTCTCCGAGATGGGCGACGGCGAACAGCGAGAGGAGATAGGCGATCGCCGTGACGACGATGATCCAGCTGTTCAAACTTCTCCCCTTCCCGGTTCCGTCGGTGAACCTGCCCGCCCGGCCGATCACGGGTCGCTCGCCGTTCCGTGTTCCTTCCCCGGCGCCGCGCTGCTAGGAGAGGAGGTGCCGGATCGTGCCCGGAACCACCAGCGGAGCCGCCTGAGAGATGTTGAAAGAGTTCAAGGAATTCGCCCTGAAAGGCAACATGGTCGATCTCGCGATCGGCATCATCATCGGGGCGGCATTTTCCGGGCTCGTGCAGTCGATGGTCAAGGATCTCATCATGCCTGTGGTCGGCGTTCTCACGGGCGGTGTCGACTTCACCAACAAGTTCTTCGCCCTCACCGGCACGGTCACCTCGCCGGCGCTCGACGTGGCGCGTGAGCAGGGCGCCGTCATCGCATACGGCAACTTCCTGACGTTGCTCATCAATTTCACGATCGTCGCCTTCGTGCTGTTCATGATCGTCAAGGGCATGAATCGTCTGAAGCGTCAGGAGGAGGAAAAGCCGGCGGAGGTCGCCGCCGTGCCGGCCGAACAGAAGCTTCTCGAGGAGATTCGCGACCTCCTCCTCGCCCAGCGCCAGGACGCCCGGCGCGAGCCGGCCCGCTTCGGCTCCTTCGGCGACGGTCTTTGATCCGACCCGTCGTCACGCCCTCCCGCTGGTGCGGGCAGGAGATCGGCAGTCGGCTCGAGGGTTGACGGAAAGGGCGGAAAGGTCGATTGCCGCGGTCGAGCGGATCACCGCTTGCACGACTTTTGCACTCCATTCCATCGAGGCTTCCATGAGCCAGCTCCACCGCCTGCGCCCCGAAGCGCTGGCCGCGCCCGAAAGCGGAATCGTCGCGGTCATGAACTACGGCCGGACCCTGGAGGGGGTGATCCCGCTCTGGACCGGCGAGGGCGATCTCCCGACGCCCGGCTTCATCGCCGATGCCGCCACGGCGAGCCTTGCAGCCGGCGAGACCTTCTACACATGGCAGCGCGGCATCCCGGAGTTGCGGGCGGCGATCGCCCGCTACACCACAAACCTCTACGGGCGCTCCGTCGGCGCCGACCGCTTCTTCGTCACCGGCTCCGGCATGCAGGCGATCCAGCTTTCGATCGCGGCGCTTGCGGGCGCCGGCGACGAGGTCGTCTACATCGGTCCGACCTGGCCGAATTTCGCCGCCGCCCTCGGCGTCATCGGCGCCATCCCGCGCGAAGTCGCGCTCGACTGGACCGCTGCGGGCTGGACCCTCGATCTCGACAAGCTGCGCGCCGCCATCGGCCCGAGGACCCGCGGCCTCTTCGTCAACACTCCGTCGAATCCAACTGGCTGGACGGCCGACACCGAGACGCTCCGTGCCATCCTCGCCATCGTCCGCGAGACCGGCATCACGCTCATCGCCGACGAGATCTACGCGCGCTTCCACTATCCGTCGGCAGGTGAGCCCGCCGGCCGGGCTCCGTCCTTCCACGATGTGATGGAGGAGGACGAGCCGATCTTCTTCGTCAATTCCTTCTCGAAGAACTGGGCGATGACCGGCTGGCGGGTCGGCTGGATCGAAGCGCCGGCGGCCTTCGGCGGAGTGATCGAGAACCTCATCCAGTATTCGACCTCGGGGGTCGCCGCCTTCATGCAGCGTGGCGCCGTCGCCGCTCTCGACGAGGGCGAGCCCTTCATCGCCTCGCAAGTGACGCGCGCTCGGCAGGCCCGCGATATCCTCACGGACGCGTTGCTCGCCACCAACCGTGTCTCGATCGTCGCGCCCGAGGGGGCGTTCTACTCCTTCTTCTCGATCGACGGCGTGACGGACACCAAGGCCGCGGCCTTCGCCATCCTCGACGAGGCGCGCGTCGGTCTTGCTCCCGGCACCGCTTTCGGTCCCGCGGCAACGCCTTTCCTTCGCGCCTGCTTCCACCGACGCCTCGACGAGGTGGAAATGGCAGCCGATCGGCTTTCGGACTGGATCCGACGGCGCGCGTGACCACCATGCAGGCAGCACGGCCAGGCGCGCTCGCCCTCACGCTCGGGATCGCCACCCTTGGCGGAGGCATCGCAACGATCCTTGGGCTTCCCGTCGGATGGCTGCTCGGCTCGACCTTCGCGGTGGCCGCGGCAAGCCTTGGCGGGCTCGACACGCGCCTGCCGGCCCTCCTGCGCGACATCACCTTCGTCATCCTCGGCATTCAGGCGGGTTCTGGGGTGACGCCCGAAGTGGTGGACCAGTTCGCCCTTTGGCCGGCCTCCTTCGCCATCCAGATGGCAGGCGTCGTCCTCGTCGTCGTCGCGACCTACGCATTCCTGCGAACCGCGTTCGGCTGGGACAAGGAGACCGCGCTCTTCGCCTCGCTGCCGGGCGCTCTGTCCTTCGTGCTTGCCGCCGCCTCCGAGACGCGGGCCGACATGACGCGGATCACCGTCGTCCAAAGCGTGCGCCTGCTTCTCCTGATCGGAGCGCTGACGCCGGTGCTGGCGTTTTTGGAAGGCGGTGGCGAGACTGTCGTCCCTGCCGTTCGCGCCCATGCCGGGACCGCGCTTCAATATGTGACCCTCGTCGTCGCCTGCCTCGGTGCGGCCGCGCTCGGGCATCTCTCGCGCCTGCCGGGTGGGCTTCTCCTTGGTGCGCTCGTCGCGAGCGCCGTCCTCCACGCAAGCGGGATCGCCCCGGTTTCGGTCCCGCAGGCGCTGGCCATTCCCGCGCTCGTGATCCTCGGCGTGCTCATCGGCGGGCGGCTGAAACGCGAGGATCGCTGGGCGATGATGGAGCTGCTGCCCGCCTCCCTCGGCGCCTTCGCCATCGGTCTCGCGCTGTCGGGCGCGGCGGCTTTTCTCGCCTACGCCCTTCTCGGCATAGGCTTCGGCAAGATCGCGCTCGCCTACGCCCCCGGCGCCCTGGAAGCGCTGACCGTGCTCTCCTTCCAGTTCGACCAGGACCCGGCCTATGTGGCGGCCCACCACGTCGTGCGTTTCATGGCCATCGCCCTCATCGTCCCGCTGCTCGCGCGGCGCCTGGCGAAGAGCAGCGGTGCTGAAACGAAAAAAGCCGGCGCAAGGCCGGCTTCGTCGGATGGTCGCAGCGAGGACTGACGGATCAGCCGCCGGCCTGCGAGACGACCAGCGGCGTGATCTTGCGCGACCGGGCGGCGTTCGCCGGCATGGGGGCGGCGAAGGGAATGCCGACCGCGTTCCAGGTCTCGACCAGCGCATCCTTCAGCGCCTCGATCAGCGCGTCGCCGTGGAGCGGCGTCGGCGTGATGCGCAGGCGCTCGGTGCCGCGCGGGACGGTCGGGTAGTTGATCGGCTGGATGTAGATGCCGTGCTTCTCGAGAAGATGGTCGCTCGCCTTCTTGCAAAGGTCGGGATCGCCGATGTGCACCGGTACGATATGCGTATCCGACGGCATGACCGGCAGGTTCGCGGCCGCGAAGACGGCCTTCGCCCGCGCCGCCTGGCGCTGCTGCGCGTCGCGCTCGGCTTGGCTCGTCTTGAGATGGCGGATGGAGGCAGTTGCCGCCGCGGCGAGCGCCGGGGGGAGGGCGGTGGTGAAGATGAAGCCCGGCGCGTAGGAGCGCACCGAATCGATCACCGCCTTCGTGCCGGCGATGTAGCCGCCGAGAACGCCGAAAGCCTTGGCGAGCGTTCCCTCGATGACGTCGATCCGGTGCGCGACGCCGTCGCGCTCTGAGATGCCGCCACCGCGGGGGCCATACATGCCCACCGCATGGACCTCGTCGATATAGGTCATGGCGTTGTAGCGCTCGGCGAGCGCCGCGATCTTCTCGATCGGCGCCACGTCCCCGTCCATCGAGTAGACGCTCTCGAACACGATGAGCTTCGGCCGGCCGCGGTCGCAGGCCTTCAGCAGCTCTTCGAGATGCGCGACGTCGTTGTGGCGGAAGACCTGCTTCTTCGTGCCGGCCTTGCGCACGCCCTCGATCATGGAAGCGTGGTTCAGCTCGTCGGAGAGGATGAGGCAGTCCGGCAGGAGCTTGGCGATCGTCGAGATCGAAGCCTCGTTCGACACGAAGCCCGAGGTGAAGACGAGGGCGGCTTCCTTGCCGTGCAGGTCGGCGAGCTCGCGCTCCAGCTCGACAAGCGGATGATTGGTGCCGGAAATGTTGCGCGTGCCGCCCGCGCCCGATCCCATCGCCGAGACGGTCGTCTGCATGGCGGAGATCACGTCTTTATGCTGGCCCATGCCGAGATAGTCGTTGGAGCACCAGACGGTGATCTCCCGTGCTTCGCCGTCGTGCCGCCAGATCGCCTGCGGAAAGCGCCCCGCGATCCTTTCGAGATCGGCGAAGACGCGGTATCGCTTCTCGGCATGCAGAGCTTCGATCGCGGCTTCGAAATGGCCCTGGTAATCGATCATGGAAAACTCCCTTTCGAGAAAGGTTCTAAGGTCTCCAATGTATGAAGTCCACGCCGGGTGCGGCGCCAAACTGCCACGTGCGCTGCACATCCTTGCGATCCCAACGACTTGGTTCGTGTTGGCCGAGGACGACACGCGCTGGACAGGAGCCGCGTCGTGACCGTCCTCGTCACCGGCGGAGCCGGGTACATCGGCAGCCACATGGTTCTGGGGCTCCTAGACCGCGGCGAGAGAGTCGTCGTCCTCGACAATCTCGTCACCGGTTTCGACTGGCTGGTTTCCCCCGGCGCGACGCTCGTACAGGGCGACATCGCCGACAAGCCGCTGGTCGTCGAACTCGTGCGCACCCACGGCATCGGCGCGATCGTCCATTTCGCGGGGTCCGTCGTCGTGCCGGACTCCGTCGCCGATCCGCTCGGCTACTATCTCAACAACACCGTGAAGACGCGCGACCTCATCGACGCGGCCGTTTCCGCGGGCGTCCCGAATTTCATCTTCTCCTCGACAGCCGCCGTCTACGGCATGGCTGGCCTAGAGCCCGTCTCCGAGACCGCCGAGCTGAAGCCTCAGTCGCCCTACGGCCGCTCCAAGCTGATGAGCGAGATGATGCTGGAGGACGCCTCGAAGGCGCATCCGCTTCGCTATGCGGCCCTGCGCTACTTCAACGTCGCCGGCGGGGATCCTGAGGGGCGCTCGGGCCAGTCCACCAAGGGTGCGACGCACCTCATAAAGGTCGCCGTCGAGACCGCGCTCGGCAAGCGACCGGCGATCGAGATCTTCGGCGACGACTACCCGACGCCGGACGGGACCGCGGTGCGCGACTACATCCACGTCACCGACCTCATCGCCGCCCATCTGAAGGCGCTGGATCACCTCCGCAGCGGTGGATCGAGCCTCGTCGCCAATGTCGGCTACGGCAAGGGCTATTCCGTCCGCGAGGTCCTCGACGTCGTGCTGAAGGTCCATGGCAAGGACTTCGACATTCGCAAGAGCGGGCGGCGCGCCGGCGATCCCGCCAGCATCGTCGCCAATGCCGACCGGGCGCGCCGCGATCTCGGCTGGACGCCGGCGCATGACGATCTCGAAGAGATCGTCGGCCACGCCATCTCATGGGAACGCCACCTGATGAGACGGAACGCGGAATAGGAACGCTCGTGGGGGGTTATCCTTCGCCGCTACCGTCCGCTTCGCCGCCGCCGTCCGCGTCCAGCGCGGAGGCGGGCTTGCTCCGGGCGCGCGCCTGTTCCTTTCGGCGCTTCAGATTGGCCTTCAGCATCTCCTCCTGACGCAGGCGGCGTTGCTCGGCGGCAATCTCCGAGGGCTTCTTCTCGCTCATGGCCGCATCGCTTTCGCCAGTCCTTCGGCCGTCGAGAGGGGAGGGCGCCAGCCGAGACGGCGCTCGATGCGAGATGCATCGATGACGAATGAGCCGAAGATCTGGTGGATCAGCCCGGAACGGTTGCCCGCGCCGGCCATGAGACGCTCCGGCAGCGGCACCGCCGGAACGCGCCACGTCCTGCGTCCGATCCCGCTCCGCATCGCCGCGATCATCTCGCCGACCGCCAAAGGCTCGGGATCCGTAAGGAGGAAGGTTTCACCCGCCGCTGCGGGGTGGACCAGTGCCGCCGCAATCGCATCGACGCAATTGTCGATCCCAAGGACGCTCCGGCGCTGGAGAGAGCCGCCTGGCACCGGGAAAGGCAGTCGGGCGAGCCGCGTCAGCACCCCCATCGCGCCGCGGCCCCCGATCCCATGGACCGGCGCGGGCCGAAGGACGCAGACGGCCATCGGCCACACGTCGCCGATTTCCCGAAGCACGCCCTCGGCGGCAAGCTTGGAGGCCGCATAGGCGCTCTGCGGCAGCGGCGCATCGGCCTCGGTGACACAGACCGTGCCCTTGGGACGGTGGACGTTCGCGGTCGAGAGGAACAGAAACCGGCCGACGCCCTCCGCTGCGGCCCGCCCGGCAAGGAGACGCGTTCCCTCCACATTCACCCGGTGCAGCGCGGCGACGTCTTTGCTCCGCGGATCGGTCCGGCTCGGATTGAGGGCTGCCAAGTGGATGACGGCGTCGAGGTCCTTCGGCCAGCCTGTCCATTCTGCGACGGTGCCGAGATCGAAGGGCGAGCCATCGGCGCCGCGGGTCGGCGCGAACACATCGTGGCCATTCCGCTTAAGGACGGGAACGAGGTGACGGCCGATGAAGCCGTTCGCTCCGCTGACGAGGATTCGCAAAGAGAAACTTTCCTTTGTAACCACAGGAAAACATAGCGGTCGCCGCTCGGTTGACGAGGTTCTCGGAGCGCGCGATAGAACCGGCCCCGGGCCGCTCCGTCCAGTATTCCACTGGCTGCCGATAGGAAAGATTCCATTTAAGCCATGCCGGTTCGTCATGAGCCCGCAAAGGATCGCATCACCGTATGTCGCCTTTCTCCGTTGATCTTGCGCTGAAGCGCATCTTCGATGTCCTGGCCAGTGTCGCAGGCCTTGTCGTGTTCGGCTGGATGATCGTTCTGCTCGCTCTCGTCGTCCAGCGCTCCAGCCAGGGCCCCGGTCTCTTCGCGCAGCCGAGGATCGGGCGGGGCCGAGCCGTGTTCACCTGCTACAAGCTGCGGACCATGTGTCTTGGCACGGCGCAGGCGGCCTCGCACGAGACGCCCGCTTCGGCGGTGACGCCGCTCGGAGCATTCTTGCGCGCCTATAAGCTCGACGAGCTTCCGCAACTCTGGAACGTCCTCCTCGGCGAGATGAGCTTCGTCGGCCCGCGTCCCTGCCTGCCGATCCAGACCCGGCTGATCGAGGAACGCGCGCAGCGTGGCGTCCACGTCGCCCGGCCGGGGATCACCGGCCTTGCCCAGGTGCAGGGCGTCGACATGTCCGACCCCGTCCGCCTCGCCGAGATCGACGCCACCTACGTTTCGACGCGCAGCTTCTCCGGCGACATCGCGCTCATCATGAGGACGGTGCTCGGTAGCGGACGGGGCGACCACGTCGGGATGTGACGCGTGTTTCGGATCGCTTCCAAACGGCGCGCAAGATGCTAGACAAGGCGGCGTCCCGTCGGAGGGGTCGCCCTGCAGCCGCCTTGCCCGGAAGTTCGGCTACGTCCTTCTCTGTCGAAGTCGTCCGTGCCGCGAAAGCCTGACATGCCATCGATCGACCGCATCGGCTTTGCCGCCGAACTCCTCGCTTACGCCGACCGACACGGCCCCATCACGATCGGTCTCGCCGGCGCCGGCCAGATGGGCACCGACATCGTCGTCCAGGTCGCACTGATGGCCGGCATGAGGATCGGCGCCGTCGCCGCCAGCCGCCCGGCCCGGCCGATGGAAGCGATTGCGCTTGCGGGCCATGCTGAAGGCCACGGTCGCATCGCGTCGAGCGCTTCCGACATCGACCGCATCATCGAGGCCGGCGCGATCGCGGTGACCGACGATCTCGCCGCGCTCTGTTCCGGGGGTCGGATCGACGTCGTGATCGACGCTACCGGAAGTCCCGACATCGGCGCGTTCCTGGCGCTTGAGGCCATCCGCAACGGCAAACCGATCGTGATGCTGAACGTCGAGGCCGACATCACCGTCGGTCGCCATCTCGCAGCCGAGGCGAAGCGCGCGGGCACCGTCTACACCGGCTCGGCCGGTGACGAGCCGGCGGCGACGCTCGATCTCATCGCTTTTGCCCAGAGCATCGGGATGGAGATCGTCTGTGCCGGCAAGGGCAAGAACAATCCGCTGCGCCACGACGCCGTGCCCGCCGAATACGAGGAGGAGGCGGCCGCTCGCAACATGAATGCGCGGATGCTGGTCGAATTCATCGACGGCTCGAAAACCATGGTCGAGATGACCGCGATCGCCAACTGCTCCGGCCTCCTGCCCGACGTGTCTGGCATGCACGGCCCCGCCGCGACGATCGAAAACCTTGCGCAGATCCTCTGCACCGAGGCCGATGGCGGCGTGCTCTCCGCCCCTGGCCGCGTCGACTATACGATCGGCAAGGGCGTCGCGCCGGGTGTGTTCTGCATCGTGAGGCCTCGCCATGCCCGCGCGATCGAACGCATGGCGGACTTGAAGGTCGGAACCGGCCCGTGTTTTGCGCTGGTACGTCCCTTCCACCTGACGAGCCTCGAGACGCCGCTCTCGGCCGCGCGCGCCGTGATGTACGGCCGAGCCGACATGGTCCCGCTCGACCGCCCGGTCGGAGAATGCTGCGCGGTCGCCAAACGCGATCTTCTGCCCGGCGAGCATCTTGGCCGCATCGGCGAAAGCGACTATCGCGGGTTCGCGATGACCTGGGCGGATGCGCGTGCCGAACGCGCGCTGCCGCTCGGTCTTGCGGAGAAGGCGACCATCACCCGGCTCGTCAAGGCGGGGGAGCGGCTCAGCCACGACAACTGCCTGCCCGACCAGAGCCTCCTCGTCACCCGCATCCGCCGTGATCTCGATGCGGCGGACGAGCGCTCCCTCGCCTGACGGAGCGCGCCGCCACGATGGCGCCGGCACCGCTCCGCATCGTCAGTTGGAACGTCCATGGCTGCGTCGGCGCGGACTGGCGCTGCGACCCCCTACGCACCTTCGCAGTGATCGCGGCCCTGAAGCCCGACATTCTGGCGCTCCAGGAGATCGACGGACGCACGCATCTCCGCCGCCATTCGCGCGCCTTCGAGACGTTTGCCGAGCGGCTCGGCGGCCATCGTGTCGAGGCTCGGCTCGTCCGTAAGCCGGACCGGGACTACGGCCATCTCCTGTGGAGCCGCTGGCCGCTCGCGCAAGCCTCCGTTCGCCGCCT
>JACMIV010000227.1 GCA_014380965.1 Rhizobiaceae bacterium
CTCGATCAGCGGGTGGTGGATGGAGTGAGTCCATCCACAGCGAAACCATGATCTGAAGAGCCGGATGCGGGAAATCTGCACGTCCGGATCTGAGGGGGGCCGAGCGAGCAATCGCTCGGCCTACCCGACCGTCCCGCCGCCTCAGGTGTCGACACGGACGACGGCCTGGTGCTGCCCTGAGCCGAGCTGGTTTCGTTCGGAATGGATCTATGGTCGCAGGAAGTCGTAGAGGAGACACTCGGGCCGGAGATCTCCGAAGCGCTTCCGGAGTTGCTGCGATTGACGGAGCTCGAGGTGCGCATCCCCCGGTTCGAGATCGTCGCTCTGCAGCGATTGGCAGCGGTCGATGGAGAGACCGTGAGCGCGGTGCTGGCCCGGGAGTTACGCGACCTCATGTCGGTGCATTCGAAGTGGCTGGCGAGTGAGGTCCCGGGATTCGCCGTCGCGTTCTCGTGGCCGGAAGCGGTGTGAGTGAGGGTAGATCGAAAGGCCTGACCCCGCGGCGGCGCACGAGACTCTACCTGGCCGGCTCAAGCATTGAGGCTGACGACGTGGAAGGGTGATCGTAGGCAGTCGCCTCGCCCTTCCCTAGGCATTGCGCGATACTGACCACGCCGAGGTGTCGCGAAGGCGTTTCGCGTCACACCGCTCGGTGAGGACGCGCGTCCTCCTCAATTCAATTTCCGGCTTCGTGCCGGTTGAGGAGAAAGTGTATGCGCCGTCTTGGTTACTCCCTTGCCCGTCGTGTGTCCGCAGTTGTCCTGGTGGTCGTCCTTGCCGCAAGCGTTTCCGCCCGGCCGAGGGATGAGCGTCCGATCCGTGAGCCTCGCGAGAAGCGCGAGCCGATCGTGAAGTTCATCAAAACGGTCATCAAGTCTCTCGGTGACGGTCTCACGACCCCTACTCCAAAGCCCTGAGTCGGGTTAGTTCGAAATCTCGCTCCGGGGTTGCCCGGAGCGAGATGACGTACTCGCGAACGTCATGGGCCAGGTCGGGGGTTGCTTTCCGGGTCGAGATGGCTTCAGCGAGATATGCGAGCGCGGTGATGGCTCGGCTGTTCAGGTCGGCCGTCACGAACTCATGGACGATCTTCCGGGCAAGGTTCTCGGCTTCGGGAAGACGGTTCTGCAGCAAGAGGGCCTGGACGATCTCGAGGCCGCAGAGCCCCGCTTCCTCGAAGAGGGACTTGCGGATGAACTGGCGTCGTACGGGCCGGAGGTGGGAGACGACCAGATGGTAGTCCCCGCGGCGAAGATAGAGCCGGCCGAGGCCAAGTTCCCCCTTCAAGGCTTGGAGCGGCTGGCCGAGCTCCCGGTGAAGGGCGATCCCTCGGAGAAAGTTCGCTTCCGCCTGTTCGAAGTCCCCGAGATCGACGCAGCAATGACCGATGCTCTGGTGAAGCGAAGCAAGTGTTTCTTTGGTGATGTCGGTCGTGGAGGCAAGGAGAAGGAGATACGTTTCCCGCGCTTCCCTGAACTTGTTGAGCCGTTGCAACAGCACCCCTTCGGTGTAGGTGACGAGAGCGGCGTTGCGAGCGTCCCGGTAGTCGCGGAAGATCTTTTTGCATTGGTGGAGCAGCAGGAGTGACTCGGCGTGGCGGTTCGCTTCCTGAAGGGCAACCGCGAGATTGAACCGGACGATAGCCAGGTCGTGCATGAGCCCTCCGTAGGGCTCGATGTACGTGGCGGATCGCTCGAATGCCTCGATGGCTTCGGGAACGCGGGCGACGTAGCGGAGAGCCTTCCCGTAGTCTTTCCACGCGTGGCTGCGAACCTGGGCTACGTTGATGACGGGGTAGACGCCTTCCGGCAGCGACTCGGCTATGTTTGCGGCCAGCGTAGCGACGGACAAGGCGTACTGAGGATCGCTATTCAGCGCTTCGTTGGCGATCCTGCCTAGAACCTCAACAGCGCCGCTGTTTTGAATATCGGGATGCCGCGCAAGTGCCGCCCAATTGTTGTGAGTTTTCAGCAGCCGGCCGACTGTGAACGGCGCGGAATGGCGTTCCTCCCTGATGCGGTCTGCGGCGAGGCTGAACTCCCTAAACCGCGAACGCAGGATGAACGAGATTGGCGGACGGTCATCGCTCATTCGGACGTTCTCACGTACTTGCGGGCGCTGTCGGCAATCGCGCGGCGAAGCCAGATGTCGACATCAGTTATACGCGGTGATTGCCAGAGCGCGGCGACAAGGACGTCGTGCGCAAGATCGGCGGCGGTGTCGTTCGGGAGGTGGAACTCGGAGATGGCGATCGCGGAGAGTGCTTCAAGATGATGGATATAGAAAGCTTCGAGCTGATCGTCGTCCGTGTCGATGTTCGCGGGGAGGAACATGGAAGCGAAGGTAGCACCGTGCCGGACGTCTGTAAACGCGCATATACGGGGATCATGCGAAAGCGACAACAGTAAGAGTCAGATAGGCGCATTTAGGGACTCATGAGTGTCTATCTGGTTCTCGAAGTCGGCCGCGAGTGAGTCGGTCAGCTCCGCCACGTGGTGGACGGGTAGTAGAAAATCGGCGCGATGCCGTGGCGGCGGCAGATGTCGAGGGTCAGTTCGATGCCGGCGTCGACCTGGGCCTCGTCGAGTTGGGCATGGTGTTGAAAGCCGCGCCATTCCTCCGTCAGGAAGGGGCCGGTGTAGATGGTGTTCGGCGTGTGCATTCCGAAGGCGTAGAGGCGGTCGCCCCGAGCTCGTTGGCGAACTCGATGGCCACGGAGGCTTTGTCGTACTTGCCCACCGTCCCTTTCAGGCCGAGGTGATAGATCCAGTTGGTGTCGTCGAAGGTCTTGTAGATGGTGCCGTTGCGGTCGACGAGATACGGCGCGCCGACCCGCTCGTCGTTGAGGTTCCAGCCGTCGATCGACGTCGTGGCCTGGCCGGGCTTTCCGAAGACCGGCGTATGGGACGTGCGGCCGGCGAAGAAAGAAAGGCCTGACCCCACAGCTCAACCCTTCCACCCATCGGCCATGCCGGAATTTACGGGGGTTCGAGTTGACCCA
>JACMIV010000228.1 GCA_014380965.1 Rhizobiaceae bacterium
CCCTACGCCTCGCACGTCGAGACCGAGCTCTGGCAATAGCGCGACGACGGCTCGATCCGCAACGAGCAGACCATCTTCGTCGAGCGCGAGAGCCAGAAAAAGATCGTCATCGGCCACAAGGGCGAGACCATCAAGGCCATCGGCCAGGCCGCCCGCCGCGAGATCATGGAAGCGGCCGACGAGACGGTCCACCTCTTCCTCTTCGTGAAGGTGCGCGAAAACTGGGGCGACGACCCCGAGCGCTACCGCGAGATGGGTCTCGATTTTTCGAGTTGAAATCGACAAGAAAGAACAATTCAAGATTGCAGAAGGTGGCTCGCTCGTCTACCTCTTGCTGGAGGGATCGACAAAGGCGAGACGATGACAGACGAGCAGCCCGATATTTCGGTTCCACCCATGCTGGAATTCCTGAGGCCCAAGCGGACGGGCCGGGTTCTGGTGGTATTCAAGAAAGGGACCACGGCTGAAGATCAGCATCAAATTTTGGAGCGATCGTTCCCATCGCGAGCCGCGCAGACCGCCAACGCGAGCGCCGGGAACGGGCAAAAGGCGGCGCGGAGCCTGCCGGTCGATCAAGGCGGCGAGATTCGACTGTTTAAGTCTCTCGGCGTAGGCCTCGTCACGCCGGACCGGTCGACCGGGATGGCCGCTGTCCAAGGCATCCTGTCGCAGGCCGAAGAGGTGATCGAAGCGCGTCCAGAGTACTACCTCTACGCGATTGCCGCTCATGTCGACGACAGCCAACGGACCTGGGGGCTCGACGCGACAGGCGTCGTCGATTGCCCCTTCACTGGCAAGGGCATCAAGGTTGCGATCCTCGATACGGGAGTGGATCGCAGGCATCCTGATTTTGCGGGCAGGACGATCGTCGAAAAACTCTTCGTCGATGCATCGAGCCTGACCGATGTTGTGGGACACGGTACGCATTGCGCAGGGACGGCCGTAGGTCCGCGCTCCCCCGGAGTAGTCGCTCCTGGATACGGATGTGCACCGGATGCGGAACTCTATGTCGGAAAGGTCCTCAACGATGCGGGCTTTGCCGAGGAGGGCTCCGTCGCCGAGGGAATCGAGTGGGCGACGGAGCAGGGCTGTCACGTCATTTCCCTTTCGCTGGGGCGGGAGGTTCGGCCGGGCGAGAAGCCGACGCCCTTTTACGAGCGGCTCGGCAAGACTGCGCTCGACATGGGGTGCCTGATCGTCGCGGCGAGCGGCAACAACAGCGAACGGACGTCGGGTTCCATAGCTCCCGTCTCCGAGCCCGCGAACTCCCCCTCGATCATGGCGGTGGGGGCCGTCGATCCGACCTTGCGCATCGCCTTCTTCTCGAACGGTGCCGTCAATCCTGCCGGCGGCTCCTTGGACATCGTAGCGCCGGGAACGTCGGTGTTCTCATCCTTCATCGCGCCGAAGGACTACGAGATTCTGATGGGGACGAGCATGGCGTGTCCGCATGTTGCGGGAGTCGCTGCGCTTTGGGCGGAATCCGATCCTGCCCTGCGTGGCCAGGCTCTCTGGGACGCCCTTGTCGCTTCCGCCAAGCCGATCGGCTTGCCGAAGCGTGACGGCGGAGCAGGTCTGGTGCAGGCACCCACCAAAGGCGCGGGTATGGCTAGGGTTCCGACAGTCTAAGACTGACGACGCCATTTCGGCGCAATCATGAGATGCTTCCTTAACCCGAGGTTGTTTCTATATGATGACAACACGCTGCCGAACGGAGAACCGGTCGGCATTTTTCTCAGACGGGAGCGTCTCGTGAGCAAGATCAGCCTATCGGTGACGGTCGATGAGGAGCATATCGGCTCCACACGCCAGATCGCGACCGGACTTGAGAAACAAGGTTTCGTTGTCGAAAGGATCGTTGCGACGGCAGGGGCGATTTTCGGCTCGGCCGAATTGTCGATGATCGACCGTCTGGCCAGTTTCGAGGGCGTGCAGGAGGTGCGGCCTTCTAGAAACTATCAACTTCCCCCGATGAGCCCCAACATTCCACAGTGAAACACGGGCGCATCGTCGGGGCGGTCGCTGCCCCGCCGCTTCCGCGTGTGAGTGTCCATGGAATGGCGTGAGGAGGCGATCGTTCTCGGCGTGCGGCGCCATGGAGAGACGAGCGTTATCGCCGAGATCATGACGCACGGCCGTGGTCGGCATTTGGGGCTCGTGCGCGGCGGGCGGTCACGCCGCCAGCAGCCCGTGCTCCAGCCGGGCAATCTCGTCGAGGCGACGTGGCGTGCCCGCCTCGACGAGCATATGGGGACGCTGGTTCTCGAGCCATTGGCCCTGCGCGCCGCCCAGGTGATGGAGACGCCGGTCGGCCTTCACGCAGTCCAGCTTATCGCCGCTCATCTGAGGCTGCTGCCCGAGCGCGATCCCCATCCGAGACTCTATGACGGCCTCGGCATCATTGCCGAGCATCTCGGCGATCCGCTGGAGGTCGGCGAACTGGTTCTGCGGTTCGAGATCGCGCTGCTCGAGGAACTCGGCTTCGGGCTCGATCTGGAAAGCTGCGCGGCGACGGGCCGGCGCGACGATCTCGTCTACGTCTCCCCGAAATCGGGACGCGCCGTCAGTACCGAGGCGGGACTGCCCTGGCATGACAAAATGCTCGCACTGCCCGCGTTCCTCATCGTCCCCGGAGCCCGCGCGGATGAAGCGACGCTGCTCGAAGGCTTCCGCCTCAGCCGCTATTTCCTCTCGCGCCATGTCTTCGCGCCGCGCGCCATTCCCGAGCCCCCCTCGCGCGAGGCGATGATCGCCTCCATCCTCCAGAGTTGCAGGCAAAGCTGCGCTGCTTCACGAAGTCCGGGCTGAAGACCCATCGGGCCGGCCGAGCAACCAATGGCAAGCCCGTCCGGGAGATGTCAGGCCGGAACGAGGCCCCGCTCGACCGGCGCCTCGCGAATCGGCCAGTGCACGGCGGCGGCGAAGAGCCCCATGCCGACGCCGAGCCACCAGACGACATCGTAGGAGCCGGTCTCGGCATAGAGCCGGCCACCGAGCCACACGCCGAGGAACGAGCCGATCTGGTGGGAAAAGAACACGAGCCCGCCGAGGAGGCCGAGATATTTCGTGCCGAACATGATGGCGACGAGCGCGTTCGTCGGCGGCACCGTCGAGAGCCACAGCAACCCCATGACGACCGAGAACGCGACGACGGTCGTTGGGGTCGCCGGAACCAGCAGGAAGACGGTCACCGCGATCGAGCGGCCGATATAGATGAGTGCCAGGAACATCGGCTTGGAATAGCGCTGGCCGATGAGCCCGGACGCGATCGAGCCGATGATGTTGAAGAAGCCGATGAGCGCCAGTGCCGCCACCGCCCAGACCGGCGCGATCCCGAGATCTGCGATATAGGCGGGGAAGTGCGCGGTGATGAAGGCGACCTGAAACCCGCAGACGAAGAAACCCGAGGTGAGGAGAAGGTAGCTCTTCGTCGCGAAGGCCTCTCGCAGGGCGCCGCCCATCGACTGCTCGATGTCGCCCTTCTCGATCCGGCGGTTTGAATTGTTGCCCTTCAGCGCGACGGCGAGCACCGGCACGAGCAGCATGGTCGCCGACAGGATCAGGAGCGAGTCGGACCAGCCGAAGGTTTCGATCAGACCTTGGCTCAGCGGTGCGAACACGAACATTCCGAGCGATCCCGCGGCCGTTCCGAGACCGAAGACGAAGGAACGCTGCTCCGCGCTGACGTTTCGTGCGAAGGCGGCGAGCACGATGCCGAAGGAGCCCGCCGCGACTCCGAGGCCGACGAGAATCCCCGAGCCGATGGTGAGCCATCCCGGCGACGGCGCGACGGCGGTGATCGCAAGGCCCGCGGCGTAAAGGACGCCCGAAAGCACAAGCACCCGCGCGGTGCCGAACTTGTCGGCGATGGCGCCGAAGATCGGCTGCCCGGCTCCCCAAAAGAGGTTCTGGATGGCGATCGCGATGGCGAAGTCCTCGCGGCTCCAGCCGGTGTCGGCAAGCATCGGAAGCTGGAAGAAGCCGATCGCCGAACGCGGCCCGAAGGTCAGCATCGCGATGGTGCAGCCCGCCGCGATCACCAGCCAGGGGATCGTCGCGCCGTCGGTGGAGCGCTGCGGGGTCGCAAGTGCCATCGGCGTAGGTTCCGCTCGTTTTTGAAGGCTCCGCGGGCCTCGATGGCGTGCCGCGTCCGGATCGTCCGCAACCTATACCAAGCCGTTGCGACCGCCAACGCCATCTGCTGATGTCTGCCATCGCGCCGGGCGATGGGGCGCCAGAAGCGGCCAGGGGAGAATTCGGGGAATGATGGGTTTCACAGACAAAGCGCGGCCCAATGCTTCGTCATCCTAGCCGCAGGCGGGGACCCATGCTGAAGCGGATGCCATGACAGAATCGGTTGACCAAAAGCACCTTTCCTCAGCGGATTTCGATATCGACAGGTCCCGGCATGGGTTCCCGCCTGCGGCGAGGATGACGACGCGGAAAGGGTAGCGCTTTTTACTGATTGGTTCCTTCATCCGATATGACGAGGCGTCCACACAAGCGCCGAGCCGCGGCTACAACGGCGGGATCGCATTGTCGTCCGTCGGAGCGTCGTCGGGGACGGGCGCGGGCGCATCCGGGCCCTTGATCTGGTTGCCATTGATCGTCACGGACCCGTCCACCCGGGTCTCGATCAGCCATTGCGCCCGCCCGTCGGGCAGGCGCTTGGCGAAGCCGGACGCGATCGAGACCGGGCCTACGATCTGGAGCGCGCGCTAGTCGGTCGCGCCCGCCTCCTGTAGCGTGCGGATCGCCGCATCGAGCCCCTTGGCCTCGATCTTCAGCGTGGCCTCGGGCGCCGTCCCGCCGAAGCTCATCTCGCCCGACATGGTGACCTCGTAGTCCTTCGCCACGAGGCGCGTCGGCTCGATCGTCACACGAGGAGGGTTCTCGGCGAAATGGGCGGCTATTCGCTCGCCGGTCGCCGCCGAGACCGGCTCGGCACGCGCGACGTCAAGATCGTCGAGGAGAAGGCGCGAGGGCGTGTCGAGATCGAGGTCGGCGACGGCGATGTCGATCGTCGCCTCGGCGGGAATGAGCGACGCCGACCACGCGGGCAGAACGGGCGAGTCGACGCTGAGACCCTTGTAGCCCAAAGCGTAGCGATAGCGACCGGCGGCCTCGATGCCGTCGCCGCCGACGCTCTGCGAGATCTCGTCCATCCGGAACGTGCCAACGGGCGTCGCGATGGCGAGGTCGCGGAAGGCATAGCGTGTGTCGAAATCGTCCCAGAGCGGCAGCACGGCCGCAAGACGGCGGCGCAACTCCTCGCCTGCGGCCTTGATCTTCTCCTCCTCGGCATGGGCGATGGCGAAGGCCCAGAGATCCATGAGAGCCCGGCTCTCCAGCGCCCGGCCGGAGGCTTCCACCGCAAGCGAGCCGGCGTCGAAGGTCACGGCGACGCTCTGATCGGGGCTGGCCAGGTCCGGCTGGAAGCGCATCGTCTGGTTGAGCGCGCCCAACGACTGGATCGTCCCGAAATCGACGACGCCGTTGCCGACCCGGCTGCCGGTGATGGCGTAGGTCGCGGGGCCGAACCGCGCGGTCATCTCGGACACCGCATCCTTCGAGGTCATCGTCCCACCGGACAGGGTGCCGGCGCCGGAGAGGAAAGCCCCAAGCTCGGGAGAGAACACGCCCGAAAAGTCCATCATGCCGTAGTCGTAGCTGGCCGATTGTGCCTGCCCCTCGAGCGCCAGCGCGAAATCGAAGCGGAGCGGGGCGTTCATCGAGACGGACCATGTTCCGTCCGGCTGCGGATGGACGAGCATCGAATACGGATCGGCCGAGAATGTTGCCCCGATTCCCTCGGCGAGGGAGGTGAGCGGCGCTGCGTCGAGGCTTATGCGGTAGCCGGCCGGATCGGGCGCGACAGTGACGATCCCGCGTTCGATGGCGGGCCGCCCGACATAGGTGGAGAGATCGTCGGACAGCGCTTCGGCGCCCTCGTTCGTGCCGGGCTGCGGCGCGACGGGGGCTTCCTGGGCTGAGGCGGAGGGGGCGAACGCGAGGGTGCCGGACAGCGCTCCGGACAGTGCCCCGAACAGTAGCGATGCGAGAAAAAGACGATGTGTTCGCACGGGGGCTCTCCTCGCCAGTGGGTCGGGCGGGACGGCAACCGGCCCAGAGCAGAACTAGGCGATCCTTGCGGCTTGGCAAAGTCCGACCCGTCCTTGCCGATCGCCGGGCCGCATTTCGAGGTGACGGGCGCTTCCAAAACTGGCAAAGCCTGCCCACCTCGAAGGCACCGCATTCCATAGAACGGGCACCGTGACACCGATCCACACCATCGCCGACCTCCGCCGCGCGCTCGAGGCCGAGCGCCGGTCCGGCAGGACGATCGGCCTCGTGCCGACGATGGGCTCCCTCCATCGCGGGCACATGACGCTCGTCGACCGCGCGCGCGCCGCCTGCGAAATCGTCGTCGTCTCGATCTTCGTCAATCCGACGCAGTTCGGTCCCGGCGAGGACCTCGCCACCTATCCTCGCGATCTCGACGCGGATTTGGCAGAGTGCCGGGCACACGGCGTCGACGTCGTCTTCGCCCCCGGCGTCGAGGAGATCTACCCGGAGCCTCTGGCGACGGAGATCGATGTCGCCCCGCTCTCGACGATCCTCATCGGCGTCGAGCGGCCCGGCCATTTCCAGGGCGTCGCGACGGTCGTCGCCAAGCTCTTCAACATCGTCGGCCCAACCCATGCCTTCTTCGGCGAAAAGGACTACCAGCAACTGACGGTCATCCGCCGGATGGTCCGCGATCTGTCCTATGGTATCGCCATCACGGGCGTCCCGACGGTCCGCGAGGAGGACGGCCTCGCCTGCTCGTCGCGCAACCAGAAGCTTGTCCCGGAGGACCGCGCCGCCGCCGCCGTGATCGCCAAAGCGCTCGGCGAGGCGGAACGGCTTATCGCGGCGGGCGTGCGCGATCCCGGTGCGATCGTCGCCGCGGTCGAACGCACGATTGCCGTGGAGGCGCGCGCGGATATCCGCTCAGTCGACCTGCGCGACGCGGAGACGCTTGCCATGGTCGAGACGATCGGCGAGACGCCCGTCGTCGTGCTCGTCACCGTCCGCTTCGGCGACGTCCTCCTCATCGACCAGCGCACCGTTGCGGCCGCCCCAAGCGCCAAGAGGCCCGCCAAAGGAGAGACGCCATGAGCGCTCAGGTCGCCACCAAACGGAAGACCGCGCCGGACATACTGGCGCGAAAGGGCGGCGAGCCGGTCGTGGCGCTCACCGCCTACAGCGCGCTGACGGCGCGCCTCGTCGATCCCCATGCAGACCTCCTCCTGGTCGGCGACAGTGTCGCGATGGTCGAGCACGGCCTGCCCTCGACGCTCGGTGCGACGCTCGACATGATGATCCTGCACGGCGCGAGCGTCTTGCGCGGCTCCGCGACGGCGCTCGTCGTCGTCGACATGCCCGTCGGCACCTACGAGGAAAGCCGCGAGATCGCCTTCCGCAACGCCGCGCGCCTGATGAGCGAGACCGGCTGCGGCGCGGTGAAGCTCGAGGGCGGGGCGAAGATGGCCGAGACCATCGCGTTCCTCACGGCCCGCGGCATTCCGGTCATGGCCCATGTCGGCCTGACGCCTCAATCGGTGAACAGTTTCGGCGGCTTCAGGACGCAAGGGCGCGAGCGCGAGGCCTGGGGCGCGATCGAGGCGGACGCCGCTGCCGTTGCCACGGCCGGGGCCTTCGCCGTCGTTCTCGAAGGCGTCGTCGAGCCGCTCGCGATCCGCATGACCGAAGCGATCCCGATCCCGACCATCGGCATAGGCGCCTCCGCCCAATGCGACGGGCAGATCTTGGTCCTCGAGGACATGCTCGGCCTTACCCCGCGCGTACCCCGCTTCGTCAGGCGCTTCGGTGCGCTCGGAGACGCTGTCTCCGAGGCGGTCGAGGCTTATGCGGCAGGCGTGAAGGACCGATCGTTCCCCGCGGCGGAGAACGTCTATCAGCCGAAGGAGTAAGCGTCGGTTGCTCCCGTCCGGCAATCCTTTTCTAAAGCGCCAGCGGCAGCACGAAGGGCGTGCCGGAGAAGGCGTTTTCACCGCGACCGATCCCGGCGATGGCCGAGACCATCCGCCCGCCGCGACCAAGCTTCTCGTCCGCGAGTGCGACGAGCCTTGCGTTCGGCGTTGCGGAGGGCGCGCGGCGGCGGAGTTCCTCGGCGAGCTCCATCTCGTCGAGATCGGCATTGATCGCCAGCGCGAGGATATAGGCGGCGGCGGTGGAGCGGCTGATTCCGGCCCAGCAATGGACCGCGAGCGGCGTCGTCCGGTCCCAGGCGAGACCGAAGGCGAGCAGCTGGTCGAGATGGTCCGCGGCGGGCAGGATCATGCCGTCGAGCGGCGCCACGATGTCGTTCATGCCGAGGAAGAGATGGCGCTCCTCCGCGATCGTCGCCGGGCGTTCGACGGCCGTGTCCGCATTGATCAGGGTGACGACTTGCCCGGCGCCATGGGCCGCGACGGTCGCATGGAGGTCGGCGAGCGAGGAAATGACGAGGTAGGTCATGGGGTGCCTTTTTGCCTGCCTTCGGAAGGGCGCGGGGAACGGGCTGCGGACGGATCGTTCCGGTCGATGTCCGGCGCCGGACGCATGAGGCCATCGAGAACCCGGAACCGGTCGAGGAAGAACGCTCCGACCTGAGCCGCGGGTTTGGCGAGGAAGCCGCTTTCGCTGACGGTGGCGCCGTTCGGGGCGCCGAACAGCGTCGCGGCCTCCGCGGCCTTGAAACCGGCGAGAAGCGTGGCCTCGTGATAGGCCGAGAGGCGGTCGGCTGCCTTGATCGCCTTTTCCACCGGTTTCGGCAGATCGGCGGGCAGGCCGAAGCGGATGTGGATCGCGTATTGGAGCCGCTTTTCAACCGCCTTGTAGTCGCCGCCCATGACGCTCTTGAAGGGCGAGATCATGTCGCCGATGACGTATTCCGGCGCATCATGAAGGAGCGCGGCCAACCGCCAGCGCGGATCGGGCTCGCGCTCCGCGACGATCGCCTCGACCACAAGCGAATGCTGCGCGACGGAGAAGGCATAGTCTCCCTGCGTCTGCCCGTTCCAGCGGGCGACGCGGGCGAGCCCGTGCGCGATGTCCTCGATCTCGACGTCGAGCGGGGAGGGGTCGAGAAGGTCGAGCCGGCGGCCGGACAGCATGCGCTGCCAGACGCGCGGCGGCTTCGGTCCCGTCGCCCGGCTCACGGTGACTCGTCCTTGGTGACGGAGGAAAGGTCCGGAAGGGCGTATCTTGCCCAGGGCGGAATGGACAGGGTCAGCGGCACGCCGTCTGCCTCGATAGGGATCCCGTCGGCCAGCGCCTTTGCGAGCCTGTCGATCCGCACGAGGCCCAACCCTTCGTCCGTCCGTCCGCCGTCCTCCCGGGACGGGACGGCGGCAAGGACGGTGCCGATCGCTTTCCCTCCGGCGGAGATGACGGCGGCTGGCGACAGGTGTCCCTCGGACGCGACGAGCATGATCCGCCGCCGCGCGGTGCCGCGATGCTGCATGCGCGAGACGACCTCCTGGCCGATATAGCAGCCCTTCTTGAAGGAGACGCCGCCGTTCTGGTCGAGAAGCACGTCGTGCGGAAACAGATCCGAGGCCGGGAAGTCGGATACGCCTTCCGCGACCCCCGCCCGGACGCGAAGGGCGTCGAAGGCCGCCTTGTCCGTCCCCGCGATACCGGCAGGCGCTACGCCGTAAGCGCGCGTCACCCCGCCCTCCGGAAAGCGTCGGTCGAGAACCGCCCCTTCTGCGCCGCGCTCGTCCCAGATCGCGAAGACCGGCTCGTCCAAAGGCTCCAGTCCGACCTTGGCGCGCAGCCGATAGAGCGTCAGCCGCTTCGCGAGATCGCCGCGCACGCTCTCCGCCGCGTCGAGCCGCAGCCCGCCCGGGAATCGCGAGACGAGGAAGTCGAACAGGATCTTGCCCTGCGGCGTCAGCAGCGCGGAGGGACGCGCCTCGCCCTCGCCGAGGAGGTCGAGATCGGAGGTCACGAGGTTCTGAAGGAAGTCCTCCGCCGCCTCGCCGGTGACGTGGAGGACCGCTCGGTCGCCGAGGCGGGCATAGGGCATGGCGAGGACCTCGCGCTTGTCATTCGAAGGTCGGTTACGTAATGCCAACCGGCAGGGATAGGAACCCGTTGAATGCGGTCATATCGTTTCAGGTTGGTATAGCCGCCGAGACCTCCGGAACAAGCAAGGATCGTCGTCTTGTCCAGCCCCGCCGCCGCCCGCATGCCCGCCGCCGAGACCTTCGACCTCGTCCTCAAGGGTGGGACGGTCGTCAACCAGGACGGCGAGGGTGTCCGCGACATCGGTGTCCGCGACGGGCGCATCGCCCATATCGGCACGATCGATGCGGCCTCTGCCGGCGAGACGATCGACTGCACCAGCCTCCACATCCTGCCCGGCGTCATCGACAGCCAGGTCCACTTCCGCGAGCCCGGCCCCATCCACAAGGAAGACCTCGAATCGGGATCGCGCGCTGCCGTCCTCGGCGGCGTGACGGCGGTCTTCGAAATGCCGAACACCGATCCCTTGACGGTGAACGAGGCCGCGCTCGCCGACAAGGTGGCCCGTGGCCATCATCGGATGCACTGCGACTTCGCCTTCTGGGTCGGCGGAACCCGCGAGAACGCGTGCGACGTCGCGGAGCTCGAGCGCCTGCCGGGTGCAGCCGGCATCAAGGTCTTCATGGGCTCCTCGACGGGAAGCCTCCTCGTCGAGGACGACGAGGGCGTGCGCGGGATATTGAAGCGCACCCGAAGGCGCGCCGCCTTCCACTCCGAGGACGAATACCGCCTGCGCGAACGCCTGGACCACCGCATCGCCGGCGATCCCGCCTCGCATCCCGTCTGGCGCGACGAATTCGCCGCGCTCACCTGCACGCACCGCCTCGTCAGCATCGCGAGGGAGGTCGGCGCCCGCATCCACGTGCTCCACATTTCGACGGCCGAGGAGATCGACTTCCTCGCCCGCCACAAGGACGTGGCGAGCGCCGAGGCGACGCCGCACCACCTGACGATGTCGGCGGACGATTACGGCCGGCTCGGCACGCTCCTCCAGATGAACCCGCCCGTGCGCGAGGCGCGGCATCGCGACGGCATCTGGGCCGGCATAGCGCAAGGCGTGATCGACGTCCTCGGCTCCGACCACGCGCCGCATACGCTGGAAGAGAAGGCCAAGCCCTATCCGGCCTCGCCGTCGGGCATGACCGGCGTCCAGACACTCGTCCCGATCATGCTCGACCACGTCGCGAACGGCCGATTGACCCTCCAGCGTTTCGTCGACCTCACCTCCGCCGGCCCCCAGCGCCTCTTCGGGATATCCGGCAAGGGCCGGATCGCTGCCGGCTACGACGCCGACTTCACCATCGTGGACCTCAAGCGAGAGGCGACGATCGAAAACGCCTGGATCGGCTCCAAGTCGCAGTGGACGCCCTATGACGGCAAGCGCGTGAAGGGCTGGCCGGTCGGCACGATCGTGCGGGGGAAGCGCGTGATGTGGGAGGGCGAGATCGTGGACGCGGGGCAGGGGGAGGCGGTGAGGTTCGCCGAGGCGTTGGGGCGGGGGTGAGGGAGATACTTCGAGGGATGGCTGCACAGCCACCAAGCTCCTCCCACGCCTTCTACTTGCCGCCGGATTGCTCTACAGAAAGCGCCTGAGCGCAAGCGCGAACGAGCGAGATGGCCATGACCCCGTCGCAACAGCACGAGACCGACTTCTATCGCTGGACGCAGGACCAAGCCGCACTTTTACGGGCGTTGCCGCGCAGCTCCAATCTTCTCGACATCGAAAACCTGGCGGAGGAGATCGAGGATATAGGCCGTGCCGAGATCACGGAAATCTCGAGCTTGTTGCGACAGACGCTGACCCATCTCGTCAAGATCGCCGTCGATCAGGAAGGGCCGTCTGTCGCTCACTGGGTGAGCGAAGCGTCCGGGTTTCAGAGCGATGCCGTTCTGGCATATTCGCCGGGACTGAAACAGCGTCTGGACCTCTCGAAGATTTGGAAGTTGGCCAAAAGGAACGCGGCGGATTCCCTCGCCGAATATCGCATCGCGGTTCCGCCGCTACCCGAGGAATGCCCATTGACCTTGGAGCAGCTTCTCGACGCGGAATTCAGTCCCCGAGCGGCCGCAGCCCTTGTGGCAAAGGTTACAAGCTCGGATGACACGGATCACGGCCGAGGCTAACCGGACGGCTAGCGCTTCACCTCCCAGGTCGTGACGCGCTCGCCCGTCACGGGGTCCTTGCCGTCCTTGAGCTGGATGCCTTGGGCGAGGAGCTCGTCGCGGATGCGATCGGCTTCGGCGAAGTTCTTTTTACCGAGCAGTTCAAGACGCGCTTCAATGCGCTTTTTTATCACGTCGGGCCTCGTCGTCGTTTCGATCGTCGGGCCGCTATACTCCAAGTCAGCCCCGTGGAAGCGGCGGGAGGAGATGTCGATGGCGATCAGGTCGAGAGAGGCACGCAACGCTTCAGGCGATTGCCTTCGCAAACGATGCAACTCCGCTATAGCTGCCGCGCCGCCGAGGTCGTCCATCCATGCGGCGATGAATGCCGCGCTCGGCTCGGTCGGCGCAACGTTTGAAGCAGCACGCGCCCAACCTGTCAGAGCTTCTTCAGCCTCCTCCAGCCTCCTCACGCTGAAGTCGATCGGCTCCTTGTAATGCGTCATCAGCATCGCCAGCCGCAGCACCTCGCCCGGCCACTTCCTGCCCCCGAACCTCTCCGTATCCAGCAATTCCTGGATCGTCACGAAATTCCCGTCCGACTTCGACATCTTCTTCCCCTCCACCTGGAGGAAGCCGTTGTGCATCCAGACATTGGCCATGACATCGGTGCCGTGGGCGCAGCGGGACTGGGCGATCTCGTTCTCGTGGTGCGGGAAGATCAGGTCGAGCCCGCCGCCGTGGATGTCGATCGTCTCGCCCAGCACGTCGCGGATCATCGCCGAGCATTCAATGGGCCCGCCCGGGCGGCCGCGCCCCCCCGGGCTATCCCACCCCGGCTGCGCGGGCCAGCTCG
>JACMIV010000229.1 GCA_014380965.1 Rhizobiaceae bacterium
GAAGGCAACGGCCTGTCGGTCGAGACCTGGTTCGCGCCTGTTGTCGCCGACGCGGAAGCCGGCTTCGGTGGCCCGCTCAACGCCTTCGAGATCATGAAGGCTTTCATCGAAGCAGGTGCGGCCGGCGTTCACTACGAGGACCAGCTGGCATCGGAAAAGAAGTGCGGCCATCTCGGCGGCAAGGTGCTGATCCCGACGCAGGCCCACATCCGCAACCTCACCGCCGCGCGCCTCGCCGCCGACGTGATGGGCACGCCGTCGCTCGTCATCGCCCGCACGGACGCCGAGGCCGCCAAGCTCCTCACCTCCGACATCGACGAGCGCGACAAGCCCTTCGTCGACTACGAGAAGGATCGCACGACCGAGGGTTTCTACCACGTCAAGAACGGCCTCGAGCCCTGCATCGCTCGCGCCGTCGCTTATGCGCCGTATGCCGATCTCATCTGGTGCGAGACTTCCAAACCCGATCTCGATCAGGCCCGCCGCTTCGCCGAGGCGGTGAAGAAGGAGCATCCGAACCAGCTCCTCTCCTACAATTGCTCGCCGTCCTTCAACTGGAAGAAGAATCTCGACGACGCGACGATCGCCAAGTTCCAGCGTGAGCTCGGCGCCATGGGCTACAAGTTCCAGTTCATCACGCTCGCCGGCTTCCACCAGCTCAACTTCGGCATGTTCGAACTCGCCCGCGGCTACAAGGAGCGGCAGATGTCGGCCTATTCGGAGCTGCAGGAGGCCGAGTTCGCCTCCGAGGTCAACGGCTACACCGCGACCAAGCATCAGCGCGAGGTCGGCACCGGCTACTTCGACGCCGTGTCGATGGCGATCACCGGCGGCGCGTCCTCGACGACCGCGATGGGCGAATCGACCGAGCACGACCAGTTCAAGCCGGATGCCCCGCAGCGCGAAGCCGCGGAGTAAGGGTCCGGTTCTCCGGGGCGGGCGGATTGGGAGAGACGTTCGCCCCGGACTTCGATAATCTGGTCAAAGGCACAGACCACGAGGAGACGAAATCATGAGTGCAGTCGCAAACGAAGAGAACCGCCCCCGCACGCGCGTCAAGGAGCGGGCCGAGGAGCAGTCGTCCTCGATGGACGACGCGCAGCAGAGCGCCATCCGCATGCTGGCGAACGATCTCCACCGGCTGAACCAGTCCGTCATGAAGGCGGTCGAGGCCGGCGTTTCGGTCGAACTCGTGCGCTCGGCCCGGCATCATTCGGGCAACGGAAACTGGGGCGACCTGCTCATTCCGGTGATCGTGAAGACGGCGGACTGAACAACAGACATCGACGTTCCAACCGGAGATCGGCGGCGCGGGTCGTCGATCTCCGCTTTTTTCACGGTGATCGCGCCGATCGCGGCGACGGTGTCAACCGCTGCCGATCGCCTTCTTCAAGGTCTCGTCGATACGCGTCTGCCAGCCGGCGCCGCCGGCCTTGAAGTGATCCAGAACCTCCGGGCTCAGCCGCAGCGTGACCTGCCGCTTCGGCGCGGCGGACGGCGGCCTGCCGCGGCGGACGAGAACCTCGCCGTGATAGAGATCGGCGCGGTCTAACATCTCGTCCGTCCATTCCGGGGCGTCGTCAGGATCGACCCATTCGGTCGCGGACGCGTCGGGCTTCTTTTTCATGGCAATACCTCATGGAAATGACGTGACGGGCCTCGCCGCGCGGCGTCCAGACAATCATCACGATGCGGCCGTCCAGCGAGCCGTAGGTTTGGAAGCGGATTTCTCCATAATCGCGACGCCCATCTTCGAGCGTCAGCACCAGGCCTTCGAACACCTGAGCAGCCGCTTGAAAATCGAGCCCGCGCTCAGACAGCGCTTCATCACGCTTGGCCGGATCGAAGGTGATCTTCATGGATTTTCTGTAGCTACAGAATTTGGACCGGTCAAGACCGGCGAGTAGCGCCCACCTGCTGCTTCGATCGCCAACCCCTCCACGCTTCCTTCGCCGGACCCGAGCGTCTATGGTCGCGCCACCCAGACGACCCCCAGAAGGATTGCATGGCAGACCGACCGAGACCCATCCGGCCCGAGCTTTCGTCGCGGCCGAAGATCAAGCGCGATACGCTGAAGCGGGGATCGAGCGACGGCAGCAGTTCCGGAGCGGCGGGGGCCGCCCCTGTCAAACGCGAGCTCGGGCGCTTCAAGCCGGCCGAGAGCGAACGCAAGGCCTTCCTCGATTCCACGCGCGGCGTCGGGTCGATGCAGGAGGCGGCGGAATGGCTCGCCGTCAGGGGGATCGACGACCTGGAATGCATCACGCCCGATCTTGCGGGCGTCGCGCGCGGCAAGATGATGCCGGCCAAGAAATTCACTGGCAACACCTCGCTCGCCTTGCCCTCGGCGCTCTTCATGCACACGATCTCCGGCGAATATCCGGAGGAGACGGGCGAGTTCCGCTACTCGCCGAACGACGGCGACCTCAAGCTCGTGCCGGACCTCTCGACGCTCTCGCTCGTGCCTTGGGAGAGCGATCCGACGGCGCAGATCATCTGCGATCTCGTCGACACGACGGGCGCGGCCGTCGGCTACACCCCGCGCAACGTTTTGAAGCGCGTCTTGGCGCTCTACGAGAACAGAGGCTGGCAGCCGATCGTCGCGCCCGAGATCGAGTTCTACCTCGTCTCGAAGAATGTCGATCCCGACTATCCGCTGACCCCGCCGATCGGGCGGTCGGGCCGGATGATCCAGAGCGGTCAGGCCTATTCGATCGGCGGCGTCAACGAATTCGACGAACTCATCGACGACATCTACCACTTCTCCGAGGCACAGGGCCTGGAGATCGACACGCTGATCCACGAGGACGGCGCGGCTCAGCTCGAGATCAACCTGCGCCACGGACACCCGATCGAGCTCGCCGATCAGGTCTTCATGTTCAAGCGCACCATCCGCGAGGCGGCGCTGAAGCACGACATCTACGCGACCTTCATGGCCAAGCCCATCCAGGGCCAGCCGGGCTCGGCGATGCATATCCATCAGTCGGTCGTCGACCGGCACACGGGCCGGAACATCTTCTCGCTGGAGGACGGCAACCCGTCAGAGCTGTTCTACCACTTCATCGGCGGCATGCAGCGCTACGTGCCGGCCGCGCTCATCATGATGGCGCCCTACGTCAACTCCTATCGCCGCCTCACCTACGGCATGTCGGCGCCGACGAACAACGCCTGGGGCTACGACAACCGCACGACCGCCTTCCGCGTGCCCACGTCGGACGCCAGCGGGCGGCGCGTCGAGAACCGCCTGCCCTCCTCCGACGCCAATCCCTATCTCGCGCTCGCAGCATCTCTCGCCTGCGGCTATCTCGGCATGGTGGGCGCCCTCGAGCCCGGTCAGCCGACCGACCGGACGGCCAACGAGGATGGCGAGATCTCGCTGCCGCGCGGCCTTCTGGAAGCCGTCGCGGCTTTCGAGGCGGAGCCCGACTTCCACGAGGTCTTCAGCCGGGAGTTCGTGGGCACCTATGCCGGCATCAAGCGCGGCGAGTTCGAGACCTTCATGCAGGTCATCAGCCCTTGGGAACGCGAGTTCCTGCTTTTGAACGTCTGAGCCGGATGGAGCTCCATCAGTCGCCGATATCGCCGGGCCGGTCCTGGTACGAGGATTCGGTCCCCGACCGCCCGCGTTATCCCAAGCTCGACGGCAGCTTGAAGGTCGACGTCCTCGTCGTCGGCGGAGGGTTTACGGGGCTTTCCGCGGCGGCGCATCTCGCCGAAAGGGGTGTCAAGGTCGCCGTCCTCGAAGCGCATCGGTTCGGCGACGGCGCCTCCGGGCGCAACGGAGGCCAGCTGGGCACCGGCCATCGGCTCTGGCCGGCAGAGCTCGAGCCGACCTACGGCTTCGAGCGGACCAAGGCGCTGTTCGATCTCGCGGAGGAGGCCAAGGCGCACCTTCTCGATTTTTCCCGCATCCACCGGATCGAGATCGACCATCAGCCCGGTCAGATCTCGGTCGTTCACAAGAAGCGCTACCTCCGGGAATACGAGGCTCATGCCGAGACGATGGGCGAGCGCTACGGCTACCCTCATCTGTCCTGCATGGATGCGGTCGAGACCGCGACCCGCCTCGGTTCCTCTGCCTATTTCGGCGGCTTGCGCGATACCGGCACAGGCCATATCCATCCCTTGAAGCTCCTCGTCGGTACGGCGAAGGCCGCCGCCGCCGCAGGCGCGCAGCTTTACGAGGAGACGCCCGTCACCTCGCTGACCGGGACGGGCGGCGTCCTTGCGACGACGGCCCGAGGAACGATCCGGGCCGAGCGCGCGCTGATTGCAACGAACGCTCATGGCGGCAACCTCAACGCGGAAGCCGCGCGCCACATCATGCCGATCCGCTCCTTCATCGGCGCGACGGAGCCGCTGGACGAGCCTTCCCGCGTTCTGCCGGGCGGGGAAGCCGCCGACGATTCCCGCTTCGTCGTCCGCTACTTCCGCAAGAGCCCCGACGGGCGGCTGCTGTTCGGCGGCCGGGAGGCCTACACGTCGGGCGCGGGCGACATTTCCGTCCACATCCGCAAGCAGATCGCAGAGGTCTATCCGCATCTGAAGGACGTGCCAATCACCCATGCCTGGGGAGGATCGGTCGGCATCACCATGGTCCGGATGCCCTATGTGAGGGTGGTCGAACCCGGTATCACCGCGATCGGCGGCTTTTCCGGTCATGGGGTCATGCTGGCGAACTTCACCGGACGCCTCTATGCCGAGAGCGTGGCGGGAAACCGGGATCGGCTGCGCCTTCTCGAAGACCTGAAGATACCGTCGTTCCCAGGTGGTCGGACGCTGCGCCACCCGCTGCTGTTCCTGGCGATGACTTGGTATTCGCTGCGCGACCGGCTCTGAAACGGGCAGCCTCTCCTCTTAGGTCGCCGCAGGCGAGAGCGTGCGGCGAATACCACTCTTGATGCAAGCGCGGTGCGCACCAGTTTGGAGAGCTGAATAATTCGAACCGCGAACCGGCTCTTCCTTCAGATGATCAACGACATCTCTGCCGCGCACCCTTCGACAGCGCCAGCTTCGGCGGCTGACCTGTCCGCCCTGCGCCTGCGGATGCGGGCGGGAAGCGGCGACCGCCACCAGCGGCTCGACGTTCGCTTCGAGGGGATGCACGGCGCCGAGACGCCTGCTGTCTACCACCGCTTCGTCGCCGTCAACGAGGCGTGTCATGCGGCGATCGAGCCGGTGCTCGAGCGCAGCAGACTGTGCGACGTCCTGTTGGATTGGCAGAGCCGCAACCGCACTGCACTCCTCCGACGCGATCTCGATGAAATGGCGGTCGCCCCACTGCCGCGCATGGCCTTCGACTATGACGTGGCGGGCCTTCCCGAGGCCTTCGGCGCCGGCTACGTCCTTGAAGGGTCGCGGCTCGGAGCGCGGTATCTGCACCGGATGATGCGCAAGCGACTCGTGGAACCTGCCTTTGCCGGTGTCTCGCTTCTTTATCTCGCGAGTGCGGACGAGCCGGACCATTTTCGGCCGTTCCTTGCGCAGGCTGCCCACGTCCTCACTACAGAAGCGTCGCGCGATCGAGCGGTTGCGGCTGCCAATGCCGCTTTCGACCTCTTTCTGGAGACTGAACGCATTTCCCGATCGGTAGGCGGGGCTTTTCCCGCCGACGTTTCGCAAGGCTTTTGAGCACCGTGCAGAGCCAGTCCTTCCCGCCCGCCGATCTTTCCGGCTGCGACCGTGAGCCGATCCATCTTCTCGGAGCGATCCAGCCGCACGGCTTCCTGATTGCCGTCTCGATGGATTGGATGATCCAGCACGTCTCATCGAACATCGATACGTTTCTGGCCTGCAACGCCTCTGATCTGCCGGGCGCCCCGCTTTGGACCCTGCTCCCGGAGGCTGTGATCCAATCGGTCCAGGGTCGTTTGAAGATCCTCTCGGGAAACGAGGGGACGGAGCGGATCTTCGGCTGCGACCTCTTGGGAGAAGGCCGAGCCTTCGATATTTCGGTGCATGTCTGCGGGCCGGCCGCCGCGCGGTCCATTGTCATCGAGGCGGAGCCGACCTCGCTGGAGCAATCGGTCAACCCAGGCGCCTTCGTGAAGACGCTGATCGCGCGCATGCGCAAGACCGAGGGGCTAGAACCACTTTTACAGGACAGTGTTCGCCAGCTTCGCGCCTTTTCCGGCTACGATCGGGTCATGCTCTATCGTTTTGCCGAAAATGGGTCCGGCCAAGTCGTTGCCGAAACGGCCCGCACAGGCCTTCCGCCCTTTCTCGGCCTGCATTATCCGGCGACGGACATCCCGGCCCAGGCCCGCGCGCTCTACGTGCGCAATCCCGTTCGCGGCATTGCGGATATCGGCGCGCCGACGGCGGCGGTCCTGCCGCCGCTCAGTCCCGAGGGACATCCGCTCGATCTCTCGCTTTCGGAGCTGCGCAGCGTCTCGCCCGTTCACATCGAGTATCTCGCCGCAATGGGCGTTAAGGCGTCCTTCTCGATCTCCATCGTCATCGCGGGACGGCTCTGGGGGTTGTTTGCCCTTCATCACCCCGAGCGCCGGCACCTCGGCATGGAAGCACGTGCGGCGGCAGAACTCTTCGGGCAGATGGTCGGCCTGATGATCGAGGCTAGGCTCCATGCCAGGCAAAGACAGGCCGAGGAGATCGCCCGCGATCTCCACGACCGGCTGATCGGCAAGATCGTGGCGGCCAGCGCCTCGATCGACACGATCGCCCACCATGCCGCCGACCTGTCGCAGATCGTGCCCTGCGATGGCCTTACAATCTGGTCGAACGGCGCCTCGCACAGCACAGGGATCACTCCGCCGGAGGGCGAGC
>JACMIV010000230.1 GCA_014380965.1 Rhizobiaceae bacterium
GCCCGCTTCCGGCGCGATTGGCGGTCATCGGGGGGCGGATCGATCAAGGAGTTACCTAAGGTGGACGGGAAGCCTCGGGCGCATCGGCGCGGGAGCGCTTGCGATGACATTTGCGAACTGCGCCGCGGCGCTCGACGAGGTCGCGCAGACCGAGAAGATCAAGATCCATGTCGAGACATTTGCCGAAGGCCTTAGCCATCCTTGGGGCCTGGCGTTCCTGCCCGACCGCACGATGCTCGTCACCGAGCGCGACGGCCGTTTGCGCCACGTCAAGGACGACGGAACGCTGTCCGAGCCGATCAAAGGCGTCCCTGACGTCGATGCCCGCGACCAGGGCGGGTTGCTCGACATCGTGCTCGACCCAAATTTTTCGGAGAACCGGCTCGTCTATCTGAGCTTCGCAGAGGCGGGCGAGGGCGGTGACAATTCGACGGCCGTGGCAAAGGCAGCGTTGAGCGAGGACAACACCGAACTCACCAACGTCGAGGTGATCTTTTCGCAGCAGCCGAAGCTGCCGAGCACCCTGCATTTCGGCGGGCGTCTTGTCTTCGACGATGCCGGGCATCTCTTTGTGGCGCTCGGCGAGCGGTCGAAGGAAGAATTCCGCGGCCAGGCGCAGGACCTCGATTCCCATCTCGGCAAGGTGGTGCGCATCAACACGGACGGCTCCGCTCCGGAGGACAATCCGTTCGTCGGACAGGAGGGCGCGCTGCCGGAAACCTGGTCTCTCGGCCACCGCAACATTCAGGCCGCTGCGATCAACCCGGCGACCGGCGTGCTCTGGGAGATCGAGCACGGGCCGCTTGGCGGCGACGAGCTCAACGTCGTCCAGCCGGGCAAAAACTACGGCTGGCCGATCGTATCGTTCGGCGTGAACTATAGTGGATCGCCGGTCGGCAGCGGTGAGTCCGAGGCGCCCAAATTCGAGCCTCCGATCTACCAGTGGACGCCGGTGATCGCGCCGTCCGGCATGGCCTTCTATGGCGGCCGCGCATTCCCGGAATGGGAGGGCAATCTCTTCGTCGGCGCGCTGAAGGAGACGGCGCTCGTCCGGCTCGAACTGGACGGCGATCGCGTGACGCACGAGGAGCGCATTCTCGACGACACGCTGCCCCGCATTCGCGATGTCGTCGAGGGCCCCGACGGCGCGCTCTATCTGCTGACGGACGAGGATCGCGGCGAGATTCTCCGCATCAGCCCCGCCGAAGGCGACGCCACGCAGTAGCGTTCCCGCGCCAGGCCGCCGCCTTGCCACTGGCGGCGGCCTAGGCTAGCGCAGGCGCTCCGGCTGCCCGCTTGGAGCGCGCATGATCGTCCTCATCCTCGGGCTCGTGATTTTCCTGGGCATCCATTCCGTCCGCATTTTCGGTGAAGACTGGCGAAGCGGCATGGTGCAGCGGCTCGGCGATGGCCCGTGGAAGGGCATCTACTCAGTCGCCTCCGCCGTCGGCCTCGTGCTGATTGTTTGGGGATATGGGCTCTCGCGGCTCGATCCCGTAATCCTGTGGGATCCGCCGATCTGGACGCGGCATCTCGCAGTAGCGCTCAACCTCGTCGCCTTCGTCCTCTTCGCGGCTTACCTGCTTCCCGCCGGCCACATCAAAGCACGGCTCGGCCATCCGATGCTTTTGTCGATAAAAGTCTGGGCCGTCGCGCATCTTCTCGCGAACGGCACCCTTGCCGATCTTCTGCTGTTCGGCTCGTTCCTCGTCTGGGCGATCCTCGATTTCCGCGCCGCGCGGCAACGCGACCGGGCGAAAGGGACAGTCCGTCTGGCAGGCCCCCCGCGCAACGACGCGCTCGTGGTCGTCGTCGGCGCGGTGATCTGGGCGGCGTTCGTCTGGCGCGTCCATCTCTGGCTCATCGGCGTCAGTCCGCTGGCCTGAAGCACTAGATGCCAACACAGACCAGCGACCGCAGGATCACC
>JACMIV010000231.1 GCA_014380965.1 Rhizobiaceae bacterium
AGCGCCATGTCGGGTCCGACGAGGGCGCGAAGCGCCCGCGCTTCCGAAGCGGAGGCGACGATGCCGCCGATGCCGGCCTCTTTCGCCTGCCGGGCGCGCGAGGCGACGAGGTCGGCGACGGTGCCGCCGTAGCCCGTCACCAGAAGATCGCCGTCGTCGAGCGAGGTGAGCACAGTGACGGCGAGGATGAGGAGGTTCGAGCCTTCCGCCGCCTTCGCAGCAGCCTGCATGGCATGAGGATAGGCGTGGACGGTCGCCATCGCGGCGCCGAGGGAGACGATGCTCTCGATGCCCTTTTCGACCGTGTTCGAGATGTCGAGGAGTTTGAGATCGAGGAAGACCTGCTTGCCCGCGCGAGACAGTTCCGCGACGAGCGGCAGGCCGCCGGCGAAGGCAAGCTGGTAGCCGATCTTGTAGACGCCGACGGTATCGCCGAGTTCGGCGACGATCGCTTCGGCTTCGGCCCGCGTCGAAACGTCGAGCCCGACGATCAGCCGGTCGCGGAGGGTGGCATCTTGCAGCATGACGGATGGTCCCGGCTCGTCCGCTGGAGAAGCCGGCGGGTTCGGGAACCCGAGGTAGACCATCGCTGTCGGCCGATCAATTCGCCGGCCCGTTCGCGCGATCCTCGTCGGCGGGTCAGTCGTTGGCGGGGATGTCGACCGTGACGGTCGTCCCGAGCGTCTCGGAATTCACGTCGAGCTTGGCCCCGAGACCGCGCACCAAGGACAGCGTGATGCGCCCGCCGAGGCCAGAACCTGTGCCGGAGCCGCTGCCGGCGCGCATGACGTCCTCGCCGGTGATGCCTTCCTCGTCTTCGTCCGAATCGTCCGCTTCCGCGCTCATCGCCTGGGCGATCTCGCGCGCATCGTTTCGATCGGTAAGGTCGACCGCCTCCTGGACGCTCTGGCCGCTCGGCGACGATCCGGCGGCAGGCGAAGAGTGCGGCCAGTTGCTGTCCGGCGGCAGGCCGATCCCGTCATCCGTGACGGTGAGGCGGATGACCCCCGACGACAGCATCTTCAGCCGCGCCTCGACGAGACCCTCTTCGCGGCCCTCGAAGGCATGTTTCAGAGCGTTGGTGAGAAGCTCGGAGAAGAGAAGGCCGATGCGTGCGGCCCTCTCGACATTGACGTCGATGGCGTCGCAGTCGACGTTGATCCGCACAGAGACGCGCCCGTCGAGATGGCCGATCGTCGCCGCGATGCGGCTGACATAGGCGCCGAGCGCCACGTCCCTGTCCGGCGAACCGCCGGCGCTCGCCTCGGTCATCTCCTGATAGAGCAGTTGCAGGCTCTCGATCCGGCGGGCGAGCGCGTTGAAGGCGTCTTCGCTTGTCTTCACCCGCGCCTGCATGCGGATCATGCCGATGATCATCGCGAGATGGTTCTTCACCCGGTGCTGGATCTCGCCGAGCGCGGCGTCCCGGCGCGCCTCTTCTGACGCGTCTTCGGAACTGGCGGAATCCTGCTCCTCGCTCAGATCGCGCTGCACGCCGAGAAAGCATTGGAGGTTGCGCTCGGTGTCGTAGAGCGGCGTGATCATCAGCCGGTTGAGGAAGGACGTGCCGTCTGCCCTGTAGTTGACGATGTCGAGCGAGATGTCGCGCTCATGCTTCAGCGCCTCGCCGATCTGGCGGAGATGGGCGGGATCGGTGTCCTCCCCTTGCAGGAAGCGGCAGTTGCGCCCGATCACGGCCTCCATGGCGTAGCGGGTGATCCGCACGAAGGCCTGGTTGGCGTAGACGATCGGATTGTCCGGCAGGTGCGGGTTGGTCAGCACAAGCGCCAGCGGCACCTTGGCAAGCGCCGCCGTCGAGATGCCCTCGGGCATCTGCGCCTCCTTGGACGAGTTCTTGTCCTGATGTCCCATTCGGCCCTCGCAGCGGACGGATGCGCCGCAAATTTTCTAGACGTCCCTAATCCTGATCAATCGGCTTTCGTTCTGCGAGGCAAGAGTCGGCTGATGCCCTTACGACGAATCGTTCCATGAGCGAGCGCCTATTTCTTGCAGAGCGTGCAAAGCGCCACAGTGGCGGACTGCCGTCGTTCAGTGCGCCTCGTCCCAGTTGGCGGCGGCTCGCGCGTCCACGACGAGCGGCACCGATAGCGCCACGCGCGGATCGGCCGCACCTTCCATCACGGCTCTCACCACCGGGATCGTCGCCTCCACCTCCTCGTCCGGCACCTCGAAGACGAGTTCATCATGGACCTGGAGGAGCATTCGCGCCGAGAGCTTCGCCTCGGCGAGCGCGCCCTCCATCCGGATCATCGCGCGGCGGATGATGTCGGCCGCGGTTCCCTGGATCGGCGCGTTGATCGCCGCGCGCTCGTTGAAGGCGCGGATCGAGGCGTTGGGGTTCTTGATGTCAGGATAGTGCGCGCGCCGTCCGAACAGCGTCTCGACATAGCCGTTGCGTTTGGCGAAGGCTTTGGTGTCGTCCATGTAGTCACGGATGCCGGGGAAGCGCTCGAAGTAGCGCTTGATGTAGAGGCCGGCCTCCTCGCGCGGGATCGAGAGCTGGTTCGCCAGCCCGAAGGCCGAGATTCCGTAGATGATGCCGAAATTGATCGCCTTCGCCCGCCGGCGGACCATCGGATCCATGCCCGCGACGGGCACGCCGAACATCTCGGACGCCGTCATCGCGTGAATGTCGATGCCGTCCTGGAATGCCGCCGTGAGCTGCGGGATCTCGGCCATGTGCGCGAGGATGCGCAGTTCGATCTGGCTGTAGTCGGCCGAAAGAAGCTTCGAACCCTCCGCCGCTATGAAGGCGGTGCGGATGGCGCGACCCTCTTCGGTGCGGACCGGGATGTTCTGGATGTTGGGCTCGGAGGAGGAGAGCCGCCCTGTCGTCGTAGAGGCCATTGAGAAGGACGTGTGGATGCGGTCGTTCCGGTCCATATAAGCCGGCAAAGCATCGGTATATGTGCCTTTCAGCTTGGTCAGCTGGCGCCAGTCGACGATGCGGCGCGGCAGCTCGTGACCTTCGGCCGCGAGGTCTTCGAGCACGCGGACATCGGTCGACCATTGGCCGGTCTTGGTCTTCTTTCCGCCGGGCAGGCCGAGCTTGCCGAAGAGGATGTCGCCGAGCTGCTTGGGCGAGCCCGGATTGAAGGCTTCGCCCGCCATTTCGGCGATCTCGGCCTCGAGACCCGCCGCCTTCTGCGCGAAGCGGCCGGAAAGGCGCGAGAGGATCTGCCGGTCGGTCCGGATGCCGCGCTCCTCCATGCGCGCGAGCACCGGCACGAGGGGGCGTTCCAGCCGCTCGTAGACCGAGATCATCCCTTCCGCGACGAGGCGGGGCTTCAGGACGTGCCAGAGCCGCAGCGCGACATCGGCATCCTCGGCGGCATATTCCGTGACCTTCGCGATCGGGCAGGCGGCGATCGACTTCGCGCCCTTGCCCGAGCCGCAGACCTCCTTGAACGTGATCGGCGTGTGGCCGAGAAAGCGTTCCGAGAGTTCGTCGAGGCCATGGCCCTGCAGCGAGGACGAGGCGTCGAGCGCGTAGGAAATCAGCATCGTGTCGTCGATCGGCGCTAGTGCGATTCCGAGCCGCAGCATGACGAGGTAGTCGTATTTGAGGTTCTGCCCGATCTTCAGGATCGAGGCGTCCTCCAGCACGGACTTCAGGAGAGCCAGCGCGTCGCCCATTGGCACCTGCGGGCCGACGCCGGCCTTGGCCTCGTCGCTGGCGAGGAGGTCGCCGGCATCCGAGGCGACGTGGGCGAGCGGGAGATAGGCCGCCTCCCCGGGCGCGACGGCGAAGGAGACTCCGACGAGGTCGGCCGTCATAGCACCGAGCGAGGTGGTCTCGGTGTCGAAGGCCATGAGCCCGGTCTCGCGGGCGCGATCCATCCATTCGGACAGCGTCTTCGCATCGCGGATCGTGACATAGGCGGAGCGGTCGATGACGGCGGCGGTCGCGGCTTC
>JACMIV010000232.1 GCA_014380965.1 Rhizobiaceae bacterium
CGGCCGACGGCGGAGAGGCCCCGACGGCAACCGCCGGCGCTCCGGCCGGGCCGGTCCCCGGGGCGATGATCGCGGTGCTCGAAAGAAGCTTTTCCGCGTCGTCGTCGCCGTCGAAGAGCTTGGTCTCGACGATCCGCTCGCCGGCCTTGGCTTTCGCGATGAGCTCGATCGTGTGCTGCATGGGAAAGCGCGATGAAGGCAGCTCGAAATCCTTGGCGACCGGCGCCTGCATGGTCACCTTCGTCCCCTCGGGATGCTGGCGCGCTTCGCCGCGGATCTCCTTTTCCGGCGCGCCATCGACGAAAGTTTTCGTGGTGAAGGCAAAGGACGTGCCCTGCTGGTTCTCGGTGGAGTTCGTCTGCTGGTCGGTCAACGTGATCTCCTGCTCCTGCTGGAAACGCGCGACGAAACGGTAATCGAGGTCGTAGACCCCGCAGGTGTCCGTCCGCAGCTCCATCGCGATCCGCCCCTCCGCATCGACGAACCCCTCGCTCTCGTCGGAGAGCTTGAGCTCGTACACCGCCTGATGCGGTGCGAGCGGTGTCGCTATCGCCGAGGACGGGAGCATCAGGGCCGTTGCCAGAAGCATCGGATGGCGGTCAAACATCGGCACGTCTTCCTCGTCAGCGCTGCCAAACCAGGCAGCTTCCGCTAGCTGTTGCGGCAAAGCAGGATTCAGGCCACATCCCGCACGAACTCGGCCTGCGGCGCGCCTACTTTCCCATCGCCCGAAACAAAGGACAATCCATGACCGAAACCATCGAAAGCCGTCTTGCCGCCGCCGGCATCACCCTGCCCGCCGCCGCCGCTCCCGCAGCCAATTACGTGCCCTTCGTCATGTTCGGCTCGTCGCTGCAGACTTCCGGCCAGCTTCCGCTCGAGGCAGGCACCGTCGCCGTCGCCGGAAAGCTCGGAATGGGCGTCTCGTTGGAGGATGGTCAGCGCGCGGCCAAGCTGTGCGCCGTCAATATTCTCGCCCAGGCGAATGCGGCGCTCGGCGGCGATCTGACGCGGATCGTCCGCCTCCTGAAGCTCACCGTGTTCGTCGCCAGCGCGCCCGATTTCACCGAGCAGCACAAAGTCGCCAACGGCGCCTCGGATTTCCTCGTCGAAATCCTCGGCGACGCGGGACGTCACGCGCGCTCGGCCGTCGGCGTTCCCGCGCTGCCGCTCGATGCGGCCGTCGAGATCGAAGCGCTGTTCGAGATCCGGTAGCGCGTGTCCTATCGCGGATCCCTCGATTGGCTCGTCGGCCGGCCGATCGCCCATCGCGGCCTCCATGATGGCAACGTCGCCGTCATGGAAAATTCGCTCGGCGCGGCGAGAGCTGCCATCGCCGGCCGGTTTGGCATCGAATGCGACGTCATGCTGTCGCGCGACCGCGTGCCCATCGTCTTCCACGACACGACGCTCGAACGCCTGACCATGGCAAGTGGACGCGTGTCGGATTGGGCTTGGGAGGAGCTCTCGCTGCTTGCCCTCGGAAACACCAAAGGCCAGATCCCGTCAGCCAGGCAGTTCTTGACCCTGATCGGCGGGCAGGTTCCCGTCGTGATGGAGCTGAAGGGCACAAGTCCCCGAGAAGACGAGGATTTTCTTGAGCGGCTAATGCCGGTAATCTCCCGCTACAAGGGCCCCCTCGCCCTCATGTCCTTCGATCCGTGGCTGATCGATCAGGCGATCGCGGCAGGCGGGTTTCCCGTGGGGCTGACGGCGGAAGGCAATCGGCCGGAGGCGTTCGAGGCGCATCGCGAGGTCTTCTCGCGAGGCTGCTCCTTCGTGTCCTACAACGTCCAGCACCTGCCCAATCCCTTCGTCGAGTGGGTGCGGACCGAGCAAGGCGCCCCGGCGATCACCTGGACTGTTCGGACCCTCGAAGACCTCATCGCCACACGAACCCATGCCGACCAGATGACATTCGAAGGCTTCGTGCCGCAGGGCTGACGCTTGCATTGCACAAAAGAGGCGGTAGCTTCCGGGGATGGAAACTGGAAGCGGCTCGGCGGAGAGCATCGGGGAAGCGGGACGGGACGGGGTCTTCTCCGTGCGCGTCTCCGAGTCGATCGAAACGATCGCGCCAGCGGCATGGGACGCGCTCGCCGCAACCCACGTCGATGACGACGCGGTCTTGCACGCGGATTGCGCTAAACCCGGCAACCCATTCGTCTGCCACGCTTTTCTGAAGTCCCTGGAAGACAGCGGCTGCGTCGGCGCGCGGGCAGGCTGGCTGCCGCAGCATCTCATCCTGGAGGGGCCGGACGGGCATCCGATCGGTGTCGTGCCGGCCTATCTGAAGAGTCACAGCCAGGGCGAATACGTGTTCGATCGCGGCTGGGCGGATGCCTTCGAGCGGGCCGGCGGGCGCTACTATCCCAAGCTTCAGATCTCCGTGCCCTTCACCCCGGCGACGGGCCCCCGCCTCCTCGTCGGGGGCGCGCCGGGCGCCGATGTCCGGCGGGTCGCGCTCTGCGAGGGCATCAAGGGATACGTCGCTCAGACCGGCGTCTCATCGGCCCACGCGACGTTCCTCGACCCGGCCGATCTCGCCGCGATGGAAGCCGGCGACTTCCTACACCGGACGGACCAGCAGTTCCATTTCAGGAACGAGGGCTTTGGCACCTACGAAAACTTTCTCGAAACACTCGCCTCCCGCAAGCGAAAAGCGCTTCGCAAGGAGCGACGCGAGGCTCTAGGGTCCGGCATAGAGATCGAGTGGCTGACAGGCGAGGCACTCACGGAAGGAGCTTGGGACGCATTTTACGCGTTCTACGTGGACACAGGCACCCGCAAATGGGGGCGCCCCTATCTCAACCGCCGTTTCTTCTCGCTCGTCGGCGAGTGCATGGCGGACCGTATCCTCCTCGTCATGGCAAAGCGCGATGGGCGTTTCATCGCGGGCGCGCTGAACTTCATCGGCGCAAACACGCTTTACGGACGCTATTGGGGTTGTACCGAGGAGCATCCTTTCCTGCACTTCGAGGTCTGCTACCATCAGGCGATCGACTACGCCATCGCGCACAAGCTCGCCGTCGTCGAGGCGGGCGCGCAGGGCGACCACAAGCTCGCACGCGGCTATGCCCCCGTGACGACTCACTCGGCTCACCACATCCAGCATCCCGGTCTCAGACGCGCGATCGAGGATCATCTGGAATACGAGCGAGCACAGGTGGAGTGCATGAACGTGGCCCTTTCGGAGCATACGCCGTTTCGCAAGGGCGACGGCTGACGCTCGTCCCGCCCCTCCGGGCCTCTTCCGGATCGAACGGGCCAGAGGTCTAGGGTCCCTCGCAATCCATTCCCATTATCGAGACGAGCCCCGGCATGAGCGAAACCTACGATCCCGCCAACATCTTCGCCAAGATCCTGCGCGGCGAAATCCCGAGCCACAGGCTCCACGAGGACGAAACAGCCATCGTGATCATGGACGTGATGCCTCAGTCGAAGGGCCATTGCCTCGTCATCCCGAAGGCGCCCTCGCGCAACCTTCTCGATGTATCCGACCAGACGCTCGTCTCGATCATGCCCCTCGTCTCAAGGCTCGCGCGGGCGGCGAAGGCCGCGTTCTCGGCCGACGGCGTCCAGATCGTCCAGTTCAACGAGGCGCCGGCCGGGCAGACGGTGTTCCACCTCCATTTTCACGTGAGTCCGCGCTACGCGGGCGTCGATCTCGTGCCGCATTCGGGGAAAATGGCAGATGGAGCGATGCTGGCTGAGCAGGCGGACGCGATCCGCGCAGCGTTGAGGTCGACTTAAGCGGCCATTGCCAGCGGCACGCCCACAAGGATCGCCTCGGCGGCGAGGATGCCGACGAGGACGCGCCGTCCAGATACCATATAGACGGCAAAGCCCGCCGCCAGCGCGCCGACGCGCACGGTGTCGGGGATAAGAGCGAGCGTCCCTGTCGGATAGAGCACAAGGCGCGCGATGACCGCGGCGACCATGCCGGTCGCAATCGTGCGGGTCAGCGCGATGCCGGGAGAAGTCTCGTCGAGGCGGCCGGACGAGAGGACGCCGATGAAGCGCCAGATGTCCGTCGGCAACCACCCGGCGAGGAGGATGAAGGCGAAGGGCCACCAGTCGGCGACGTAGGCATTGAAGCTGAGATCGCCCATGAGTCAGGCCGCCTCACGCCGCGCGTCGATCGCGCGGCCGAGCACGAAGGCGATGAGCCCTCCCCCGATGCCGGCGATGAGAAGGTCGAATTCCGGTGAGAGCCAGTGCGCGGGCGGGACGCACAGCATTCCGACGAAGAGCGCAAGGCGCCCCGAGAGATCCTTGGCGGAACCGTAGAGCGAGGTCAGGAAGTAGACCGGCGTCAGGAAGGCAAGCGCCCCGGTCGCGAGTGCCGGAAGCTGGCCCATCAAATTAAAGATCACCGCGACGAGGATCGTGTTGAGGACGGTCAGCGTGATCGCGAAGGCGCCGAAGAACAGCGCGCGCCGCTCGCGCGGCACGCCGTCGATCCGCTCCATCGCGAAGACCCACCCGGTGATTGCGACGAAGTGCGAGAGAAAGAGCAGCGTCGAGGTCCGCGTCTTCGGTCCGCGCAGTTCCGGCATCAGAGCCACGACCATCGGCATCAGACGCAGCGAGGAGAGACCGACCGCGAGGGCCGCAGCGGGCAACGACACTCCCGCCGTGATCGCTCCGACGAGGATGATCTTGGCCGGCAGAGCCCAGACCGTGAACGTCATGAAGGAGGCCTCGATCCAAGTCAGACCTGCGTCGCGCGCAAGGCCAGCAAAGCCGAGGAAGGAGACGGTGAGGATGAAGGCCGGCGGCGTTAGGATGCCCCGCATGCCTTTCATGATCCAATGGAGCGCGGAAGGCTCCGCAGCGGTTTGGCCGACCATCTGAAGCTGCCGATCGATTGTCCGTGAAGGCGCGAAAAAGGGCCGCCCGGGAGGGACGGCCCTTTTGAACGCTGGCGGATCAGGTGGACTTGCGCGAAACCTTCGGACCCGTCAGCGGGCGCTTTGCAGCGCGGACGGCGAGTTCGCCATCCGGCTCCGGCTCGGGCACATCGTCCTCGTCGCCGAAGTCTTCCTCGCCGTAGTCCTCCCCATCGTCGTCGACCTTGGCGCGCGTCTTGCCGCGCTTGGACTTCGCCGGCTGCTCGTCGGCGATCGCGTCGAGGGCAAGCTTGGTCTTCCCGTCCTCGTCTGGCACGACGGAGATCTTCACCGTGCCGCCCTTCTTAAGTTTGCCGAACAGAACTTCGTCCGCCAGCGGCTTCTTGATGTACTCCTGGATCACGCGGGCGAGCGGGCGCGCGCCCATCTGTTCGTCATAGCCCTTTTCCGCCAGCCAGAGGACCGATTCCGGAGTCAGCTCGAAGGTGACGCCACGCTCGGAGAGCTGAGCCTCGAGCTGCATGACGAACTTCTCGACGACGCGGTTGATCTCCTGCGGCCCAAGTCCCGCGAAGGGAATGATCGCGTCGAGACGGTTGCGGAACTCCGGCGTGAACAGCTTGTTGATCGCCTCCACATCGTCGCCTGTCCGCTTCGTCGAGCCGAAGCCTATGGCAGCCCGTGCGCCTTCCGCCGCGCCGGCATTCGTCGTCATGATCAGGATCACGTTCCGGAAGTCGATCTTCTTGCCGTTGTGATCCGTCAGCTTTCCGTGATCCATGACCTGCAACAGGATGTTGAAAAGGTCGGGATGCGCCTTCTCGATCTCGTCGAGGAGAAGGACGCAATGCGGATGCTGGTCGACGCCGTCCGTCAGTAGGCCTCCCTGGTCGAAGCCGACATAGCCGGGAGGCGCGCCGATGAGCCGCGAGACCGTGTGCCGCTCCATGTATTCCGACATGTCGAAGCGCAGAAGCTCGACGCCGAGCGTCGAGGCGAGCTGCTTGGCGACTTCCGTCTTGCCAACGCCGGTGGGGCCGGAAAAGAGGTAGCTGCCGATCGGCTTGTCCGGCTCGCGCAGTCCGGCGCGCGCGAGCTTGATCGTCGCGGCCAGCGCCTCGATCGCTTTGTCCTGCCCGTAGACGACGCGCTTCAGTTGCGTGTCGAGATTGGCCAGCACCTCCTCGTCGTCCTTGGAGACGGACTTCGGCGGGATCCGCGCCATGGTCGCAACCGTCGCCTCGATCTCCTTGACGCCGATCTTCTTCTTCCGCTGGCCCTCGGGCAGGAGCATCTGCGAGGCGCCGGTCTCGTCGATCACGTCGATCGCCTTGTCCGGCAGCTTCCGGTCGTTGATGTAGCGGGCGGAGAGCTCCACGGCGGCCTTGATCGCCTCGCTCGAGAACTTCACCTTGTGGAAGTCCTCGAAATAAGGCTTCAGCCCCTTCATGATCGCAATGGCGTCGTCGATCGACGGCTCCTTCACGTCGATCTTCTGGAACCGGCGCACCAGCGCCCGGTCCTTCTCGAAGAACTGGCGGTATTCCTTGTAGGTCGTCGACCCGATGCACCGGATGGCGCCGTTGGAGAGCGCCGGCTTCAGAAGGTTGGAGGCGTCCATCGCCCCGCCCGACGTCGCGCCCGCGCCGATGACGGTGTGAATTTCGTCGATGAAGAGGACGGCGCCCGGATACTCCTCGAGCTCCTTGACCACCTGCTTCAGCCGCTCCACGAAATCGCCGCGGTAGCGCGTGCCGGCGAGCAGCGTCCCCATGTCGAGCGAGAAGATCGTCGCGTTCGCGAGCACCTCGGGCACGTCGTTCTCGACAATGCGCTTGGCGAGCCCCTCGGCGATCGCGGTCTTGCCAACGCCGGGATCGCCGACATAGAGCGGGTTGTTCTTCGAACGGCGGCACAGCACCTGGATGGTGCGGTTGATCTCTTCCGTGCGCCCGATCAAGGGATCGATGCGGCCGGACTTCGCCTTCTCGTTCAGATTGACGCAATAGGCCGTGAGAGCATCCTGGGTCGTCTTGCGCCTGCCTTCCTCGTCCGGTCCGAGAGTGGATTGATCGTCCTCGGCGCCCCGCAACGGCCGGCTCTCGGAGCCACCAGGCCGCTTCGCGATGCCGTGCGCGATGAAGTTGACGGCGTCGTACCGTGTCATCTCCTGCTCCTGCAGGAAATAGGCCGCGTGACTCTCACGCTCGGCGAAGATGGCGACCAGCACGTTCGCCCCCGTCACTTCTTCGCGACCGGAGGATTGGACGTGGATGACCGCGCGCTGGATGACGCGGTGGAAGCCGGCGGTCGGTTTGGAATCTTCCTCGTGACCCGTCACGAGGTTGGCGAGCTCGGTGTCGATGTATTCGACAAGGCTCGCGCGAAGCACGTCGAGATCGACGCTGCAGCCCTTCATGACGGCCGCGGCGTCCTTATCCTCGAGAAGCGCAAGCAGCAGGTGCTCGAGCGTTGCAAATTCCTGCTGGCGCTCGTTGGCGAGCGTCAATGCCTGATGCAGCGACTTTTCAAGGCTTTGCGAAAATGTCGGCAAGCGTCACCTCAATTCTTTTCCATCACGCATTGCAATGGATGCTGGTGCTGGCGGGCGAAGTCCATGACCTGGGTCACCTTTGTCTCGGCCACCTCGTATGTGTAGACGCCGCATTCGCCGACACCGTGATTGTGCACATGCAGCATCACGCGGGTCGCGGCGTCCCGATCCTTCTGAAAAAAGCGTTCCAGCACATGGATGACGAACTCCATGGGCGTGTAGTCGTCGTTGAGAAGGAGAACCCGGTAGAGGCTCGGCTTCTTCGTCTGGGGCTTGGTCCGCGTGATGACGGACGTGCCGCGATCGGCGTCCGAGCCCCGGGTCTTGCCGGCTTGCGAGCGTCTTATGGAGGCGTCTCGGCCCGGTCTGGTTACGTCTTCGCTCAATGCCGCAATCCCTGTCGTCGAACGGTATGTAAGAATCCGATCCGCGATTTTAAGGCATCCGCGACCCGCGGCAAATTTTGCCGCCCGGCACGGCACCAGTTGAGAACAGTCTGATTCCAAGAGCAAGTCCCGCGATGGAGCGGAGGCCGCGACTCGCCTCACCCCTTCGATCACACCATCGCAGATGATCCGCCTTCCTCTCAAGGCATTCCGGTGGACCAGCGACGGAATGCGTCGATCGACACGGCGAGTGCAAGACGCCTCGCCGGCCAAAGAAAAAGGCCCGGTGACGAGCACCGGGCCTTCCATCAATTGCGTGATCGTCGACGCGTAGGGCGTCGCACCCTCAGCCGGCCACGTCTTTCCGGATCAGGCGGCCTTCCGGACGGTCTGCAGGCCGGCATTTGCGGCCGAGGACATCATCGTTTCGAAGGGCTTGTAGGCCTCCTTTGCCAGGTCGGCATAGAGTTCGCCCATCTTCGTCGCCTGGGCGACCCACGCCTGGTAGGCGGACTTGGCGTATTCGTTCTGGACCTCGACGACCTTGTCGAGGCTCTTTACCTGCGCGAGCTGCTCGAACGTCTTGGCCGAATGCTCGTAAGAGCGCTTGGTGAAGTCGGTCGTCTCCGCGGCGATCTGCTGCATGCCCTTGGTCATCACGGAAAACGACTTCATCGCGTTGTCCATGGCTTCCTTCGACATCTTGCCGGTGTCCTCGTAGGTGTTCATTGCGGTCTCCCCTTGGGTGGTGGTCGAATGATTTTCGTCGCGCCGACGCGTGGTGCCGCGATCGATCGGCGCTGCCTATCCCGCAGCACCAGGCGACATATATTGCAGTGCACAATATTGTCAATCGCTCGGGTGCGCTGCGGTGTCATCGAAAGGCGACAGTTCGAACTTCCATCCCGGCTTCGAGAAGAGATGCACCCCGCGCGCAGTGGCGCCGTCGTCCTCACTCGATCGTGTTGGAGGCGCCCCGGATAGGCCTGCAGTCTGCGCGACAGTCGCATCTCGGCAGAAGACCGCCATGCCCCGCGACAACACTCCGGCAACCATAAACGGATTGGTAAGGCGGTCCGCTTAGTCTCTGCACATGGACGAGACGCCGGGGCCGGTCAGTGCGGTGCGGCTATCACGAAATGCCGGAAACGGGTGCCGCGAGGCGCCGGACCCCTGGATCCAATCGAGAGAGTAGACTCGTGCGTATAGGAATACCGAGCCTCGACACTGTCGCCACAAGCTTGAGCAGAACTGTCGGGATCGTTGCGGTGGCCGCCGCCCTCCTGACGACATCGACAACCCTGGCGACCGCCCAGGAGAAGTATGCCGCCTTCGTCATCGACGCGAACAACGGCAAGGTCCTGTTCTCCAAATATGCCGACGAGACGCGCTACCCCGCCTCTCTTACCAAGATGATGACGCTCTACCTCCTCTTCGAGGCAGTCGATCGGGGCCGCGTTTCGCTCGACACCAAGATGAAGGTCTCGGCCTACGCCGCCGCCCGCCCGCCGTCCAAGATCGGACTCAAGGTCGGCTCGACGATCTCGGCGGAAGACGCGATCTACTCGCTCGTGACGAAGTCGGCCAACGACGTCGCCGTCGTCATCGGCGAGCATCTCGGCGGATCGGAAGAGCGCTTCGCCTCGATGATGACGGCGAAGGCCCGCCAGCTCGGAATGTCGCGCACGACGTTCCGAAACGCCAACGGCCTTCCCAATCCCGCCCAAAAGACGACGGCGCGCGACATGGCGACGCTCGGAATGGCGCTGCGCGAGCATTTCCCCCAGGAGTTCAGCTACTTCAAGGCCAAGTCGTTTAGTTTTCGAGGCCGCAAGATCGGCAATCACAACCGCCTGCTCGGCCGCATCAAGGGCGTCGATGGCATCAAGACCGGCTACATCAACGCCTCCGGCTTTAACCTTGTCACGTCCTTCGCAAGCGAGGGAAAGAAGGTCGTCGGCGTCGTCATGGGCGGAAAGAGCGGCGCCTCGCGCGACAATCACATGGCCGAACTGATCAACACCTACGTGAAACAAGCGAGCACCCGCGGTCGCGGGCCGCTGATCGCCGCGCCGAAGGCGACCGAGCCGCGCATCAGCGTCGCGACCGCCGTCGAGGCGCCAGACTATGCGCTTCCCTCGAATGTTCCCCTTCCCAGCATGAGGACGACGATCGACGAGCGCATCGCAGCCGCCTACGGCTCAGACCTCGGCGGCGCGATCGCGAGCGCTGCCGAGCCCGCCGACCGCCAAGTGCTTGGACG
>JACMIV010000233.1 GCA_014380965.1 Rhizobiaceae bacterium
GTGGGCATTTCCACATCCCGCACGGGCTCTCGAACGCGCTGATGCTGGGGCCGGTGCTGCGCTTCAACATGAAAGCGGCTTCGGCTCTCTATGCCGAACTCGGCGATGTGCTGCTTGGACGGCAGGCCGGCGACGAGGCTGTGCGGGCCGCTGGATTTGCGGACGCGATCGCCCGGCTCTGCCGCGACACCGGCGCGCCGATGCGGCTGCGGGACGTCGGCATCTCGCAGGAGAGCCTGCCGCTTCTTGCCGCGGACGCGATGAAGCAGACGCGGCTTCTCGTGAACAATCCCGTCGAGGTCACCTTGGCCGACGCGCTGGCGCTCTACCGGGAGGCGTTCTGATGGCGGCGGACGAAATCCTCTTCGAGCGAAGTGGAACGACGGGCTGGATCGTCCTCAACCGCCCCGAAGCGCGCAACGCCCTGACACACGAGATGTACGACCGTTTGGCGGAGTACGTATCCAATCCCGCGATCGGCGGCCCGGATGGCGTTCGGGCCATCGTCGTCACCGGTGCTGGCGATAAGGCCTTTGCGGCGGGAACGGCGATCGAGTCGTTTCGCGCGGTGGAAACGCCCGAACACGCGCTCGCTTACGAGGACAAGATGGACAGGGTGCTCGGCGCAGTCGAGGCCTGCCCTGTGCCGACGATCGCGGCGATGCAGGGCGCCTCTACGGGCGGCGGCGCGGCGATCGCGACGGCCTGCGACCTCAGGATCGCGACGGCGGACCTTCGCTTCGGCTTTCCGATCGCGAGGACGCTCGGCAATTGCCTGTCGGTCGCCAACCTCTCGCGTCTTTCTGCTCTCGTCGGGGCCGGACGAACGAAGGAGATGCTCCTGACGGCTCGGCTCGTCGGGGGAGAGGAGGCTGAAGCCATTGGCCTCGTCGCCGAAATTCTGCCCGATGTCGCCTCCCTGCACCAGCGCGCTGCGGAATTGGCCGTTATGCTCGCCTCGCATGCGCCGATCACGATGCGGGCGACGAAGGAGGCGCTTCGGCGCCTCAGGATCGACGGCGCGGCGGCCGACGATCGCGATCTCATCGTCGAGGCCTACACGAGCGCCGACTTCAAGGAGGGTATCGAGGCCTTCCTCGGAAAGCGGACGCCTCGCTGGACCGGCCGGTAAGCTGCGTCCTCTGCGCATGAAACGATGCTTGCGCTTTCCGGTTGGACAGAAGCGTCTGTCGACCCTTCGAACCTCATCGCCGATACCTCTCAATCAGGACACCAAGCCATGAACGTCATCACCCTCGAACAGGCCCGCACCATGATAGAGGCTGCCTTCGCCAAGGGGCGCGAGCTCAACCTCAAGCCCCTCACCATTGCGGTGCTCGATGCCGGCGGGGCGCTGATCGCGCTCGAACGCATGAACGGGGCAAGCCCGATGCGACCGGACATCGCGATCGGCAAGGCCAATGGCGCGGTGCAGATGGGCATGGGCTCGCGCGGGCTGTTCAAGCGCGCGGAGGAGCAGGCCTTCTTCATCCAGGCGATGAACGCCCTCGCCAAGGGCTCGCTCGTGCCCGTGCCCGGCGGCGTTCTCGTGCGCGACGAGGAGGGCCGCGTTGCCGGAGCGGTCGGGATCACCGGCGATACGTCCGACAATGACGAGGCCTGCGCCGTGGCGGGGATCAAGGCGGCGGGCTTCACAGCGGACGCCGGCTGAGCTGTCAGAGCGCTCTTTCCAAGTTGCGAGACCGCAAGGCAGGACTTGGTTCAGGCGCGAAAGAGCATCGGCCGCGGTCGGAGCCGCCACTGGAATGCCGTTTGCGTAAGTTCGGACGCAACGGGAACCGATCGACTGCTGCGGACTTGTTCTCCCAGATAGCAAGAATTATTCGATATCTTCTGAGAGGAACAAACATGTTGAAGAGCATCATCATCGCCGGCACGATCGCACTGGCTTCGTCGGCTTCCATCCTTCCGTCAACTGCGCAGGGCATCGAGATCGGACGTGACGGTATCCGCCTTCAGGAGCCGCAGCGAGAGCGCGTGCGTGAGGGTGACCGCCGGGAGGTTCGTCGGGCCAAGGTGACCGAGCGGGACGCGGTTCGCATTGCCCGCGGCGAAGGCGTTCGCGATGTGGAAGACATTCGCACGACGCGCTCGGCTTATCGCATCGAGGGTCTCGATCGCCGCGGCGACGATATCCGGGTCGATGTCGACCGTCGGTCCGGGGACGTCCTGTCGGTCCAGTAAGCTTCATCTCTCCAATCAAGACAGCTCCAAGGCGCCCCGTTTGTTCGACAAGCGGGGCGCCTTTTCATAGTGTCGTCGATCAAACCAGCAGCGAACGATCAATTTGGGACGGCCGGACCACCGGGTGCCGGGGTAGGGCGGAGATTGTCGGTCTGGGCGGCTCTGCTTGGCTGCTCGATCGGCGACGCGCTCGGAATGCGCCGAGAGGGGCCGAAGGTTCTGGAAGAAGAAACACATCCGTCGATGACAGGAGTGCAGATCGTGTCGCGCCCCTGTGGGCTGTCGTTGTCGCCGGCATAGGCGATCCGGTCGACGCGGCCCCGTTGAAACCGAACTTGGAAGCGACAGGTTCCGCCTGGGATGGACAGGTTAGCGTTCGCCGCGCCGAAAAGGACCGGCGCGGAGATGTCGACGCCGCCCTGCCGCCCTCCGCCTTCGTAGCTCCACACAGTGACGTCCCCCTCCGAGGCGCTTCGTGTCGGGAATCCGGCGCACATCCGAACGTCCTGTTCGTTGAAACCCAGCATCGCAGTCCGCGCAATCTCAACGGAATTGAACTTGTCGGCCGTCGTACAGCCGGCCACTGTCGAGACGAACCCGAGCACGATCAGGGCTGAAGTTCGGATCGAAGAGAGCATCGGGTCCGTTCCAAAAGCCTGGATGGACAAGGAGGTCGTCGCCGAACGGTCGTCGAAAGCCTCTACGCGGCGCCTGGCTCGAACCCTGAAGATGCGGGCAGTCACAGGCCGACGGTTCTCGGTTCCGGGGTCAACCGCTTGCGACGCGACAAGGTTTCATTCGATGGAGTGCGATGCAGAAAAATCCAGCTCTGCGGATCTGACGTCCTCGCTCGGGGGAGCGCTTGCATGCTCGGCTAAGCCGACGAATCCACCGGGCGCGGACACCATGTTTCCAGCACGAAAGAGCCCCGCCGATGGGCGGGGCTCTTTCGCGTTGCTTCTCATTTGCGAACGATCAGCGGACCGAAAGCACCTGCCCGGTCCGCCGGTCGATATCGACCCGAATGTCGCGACCGCGTCTGTCGCCGCCGATCACTCGGATGGAGCGGCGGCTGATGACGACGTCGTCCACCTCGCGGACGCCCTCGCTTCGGGCAATCCGCACGGCCTCGCGCTCGCCGACCTCGCGGCGGTCCCGCCTGTCGTCTCTCCGGTCTTCGCGTCGATCGCGTCGGTCCTCGATCCGGTCGCGCGGCTCAAGAATGCGGACGCCATTGGGCCCGATCTCGATCCCCTGCGAAAGCGCCGGCGCGGCGAAGGCGACGAAGCCGAGAGCGAGTGCGCCGAGCGCCAAAAAGTTGCGTTTCATCGTTTGCGTCCTTCGTGACATCAGCGGCTGGACCCGTTCAGCTCCGCCGCGGGTGCCTCAAAACATTTGGTCGCCTATTTGGTTCCCGCCACCTCCCCCTTTTGCAAGGCGCCGACGGGAACCCGAGCCGAGTCACCGAATCGGCTCGTCGTCGAAACACGTCACGGGATAGAGAATTTTGGTTTCGTTCGCCGTAGCGTGACGTCGTCGAATTGAGCGTGAGGATTGACGTGCAGAGCGCAAACGAGGACCACTGCCTATTCCACGATCTGGAGAAGACGGCCAGAGCCCTTTCGATCGGCACAGACGAGGCGTCGACTTTGAAACTGCGGCGACTCTTTGCCGAACTGCAGATGGATAGACGCGAAACGATCGAGGCCGTCTTCCCTTCTGACAGAGTCCGCCGCTCCTAGGCACGACCTGCAGGCAGCAGAAGGCCGCTGGCGAGCGGCAACCGCTTGGGTTAGATCGTCGTGCCCACGTCGGTTCCACATGCGGTCCGATGGCCGGGGATCGCCGATCCCCGCCGCTGCGGCAACCGAGGGACGCCTTCATGGTTGCGACGGACATCGCCACGCGGGTTTGGAACCACACGTTCAAGCTGGACCCGATCGTGCGGAGCCTGCTCGACACCGACTTCTACAAGCTGCTGATGCTCCAGATGATCTGGGGTCTCCACCGCGACGTCGCGGTCAGCTTCTCCCTGATCAACCGGACGAGACGCGTGCGCATCGCCGACGAGATCGACGAGGCGGAGCTTCGGGCTCAGCTCGATCATGCCCGCACCGTGCGCTTCTCCAAGCGCGAGATGATCTGGCTCGCCGGCAACTCCTTCTACGGTTCGACGCAGATCTTCCGGCCCGCCTTTCTCGAATGGCTCGCCGGCTTCTCGCTGCCCGAATACGAGCTGCGCCGGGTCGACGGGCAGTTCGAGCTCGTCTTCCACGGTCCCTGGACGCACACGACGATGTGGGAAATACCGGTCCTCGCCGTCATCAACGAGTTGCGCTCGCGCGCGGCGATGAAAAATCTTGGACGGTTCGAGCTCGACGTCGTCTATGCCCGCGCCAAGGCGAAGATGTGGGAAAAGGTGGAGCGGCTGCGCAAGCTTCCCGATCTCCGCATCTCCGACTTCGGCACCCGGCGGCGGCATTCGTTCCTTTGGCAGCGCTGGTGCGTCGAGGCGCTGAAGGAAGGGCTCGGCGACGCGTTTCTCGGTTCGTCCAACGTGCTTCTCGCGATGGACACCGGCGTCGAGGCGATCGGCACCAATGCGCACGAGCTGCCGATGGTCCTTGCCGCGCTCACCGACAGCGACGAGGCGCTGCGCCGCGCGCCCTACGACGTTCTGAAGCAATGGCAGAGCTACTATGGCGGCAATCTCCTCGTCGTCCTGCCCGATGCCTTCGGCACCTCGGCCTTTCTCGAACAAGCGCCGGAATGGCTGACGGAGTGGACGGGCTTCAGGCCCGATTCCGCCCCGCCGATCGAGGGCGGCGAGACCATCATCGCGTGGTGGCGGGCATACGGGATCGACCCCCGCGAGAAGCTCCTCGTCTTCTCCGACGGGATGGACGTCGACGGCATCGAAGCGACGTACCGCCATTTCGAGGGCCGCGTGCGCATGAGCTTCGGCTGGGGTACCAACCTCA
>JACMIV010000234.1 GCA_014380965.1 Rhizobiaceae bacterium
TATCTCGGTGCAGAGGCACAAAGGAAGATCGTTTCGCTCTTTCATTTTGCGCTGAATGCGGACGGTATTCTCCTTCTCGGCAGCTCCGAAACGGCGGGGGATCTCAAGGGACGTTTCGAGGTCATCTCGAAACAGGAACGAATGTATCGGCACGTCGGGCCGCCGAGACCTGCAGATGTAGGCTTCTCGATGCGGTACGATGAAGGAATACCGACCTCCGCGTCATCCCTTGCCAAGGTCAAAACCGTGCCCCGCGAAACGATGCTCGCCGACCTCTGCCGACAGCTTCTGGCCGACGCCTACGCACCTGCAGCGGTGCTGATCGACCGCAGCCACGAGATCCTCTACTCCATGGGACCGACGCATCGCTATCTTCACATGGCGAAGGGCGTTCCCACGCGCGAGCTGGTCGCCATGACGGCGCCCGAGCTTCGCGCCGGACTGAAGTCGGCACTGCGGAAGGTGAAGGCCTCGGAGCCGCGGGTCGTCTCCCACGGCATCAAGATGACGATCGCGGAGCATGTCGCCATCGTCGTCATCGACGTCCGGCGTGTGGCGATGGAGGGTGAGGAAGTCTTTCTCGTCTGTTTCGTGGAGGAGCCCTTTCAGGATCATGAGACGGAGGGAAAGCCTCTTCCGGCCAGGGGTGGTCGGCGCCTCGCGGATCTGGAACGGGAACTCGAAATCGCTCGGTCCGAGTTGAGGGACATATCCCGCGATCTCGAACTTTCGAACGAGGAGCAGCGGACGATCAACGAGGAGGCCCTGTCCGTCAACGAGGAATACCAGTCGACGAACGAGGAACTCCTGACCTCCAAGGAGGAGCTGCAGTCCCTCAACGAAGAACTGACTGCGCTGAACGGCCAGCTCCAGGAGACTCTCGAACGACAAAGGACGACGTCGGACGATCTGCAGAACGTCCTGTATTCGACCGATGTCGCCACCCTCTTCCTCGATATCGATCTCAACATCCGCTTCTTCACGCCGGCGACAAAGTCGCTCTTCCGCGTCATTCCCGGCGATGTGGGGCGCCCGTTGGCCGACCTCGCCTCGTTGGCTTCCGATGCGAACCTACCGCTCGATGCCCGTGCGGTTCTTCGCACCTTGGTCCCGATCGACCGTGAGGTCGAAGTTCCCGGCGCATCCTGGTTCAACCGGCGGATTCTCCCCTATCGGGCGCATGACGACGGCGTCGAAGGCGTCGTCATCACCTTTACCGACATCACAGACCGGAAACTCGCCGCAACCGCTCTGGAGGCGGCGAGACGCGAGGCAGATCGGGCGAACCTCGCGAAATCACGCTTTCTCGCCGCGGCGAGCCACGACCTCCGTCAGCCGCTGCAGTCGCTGGTGCTGCTCCAGGGCCTTCTTGCGAAGACGGTCGATGGAGATGCGGCACTGCAACTCGTCACCCGCATGGATCACACGCTCGGTGCGATGTCTGGGATGTTGAACACCCTTCTCGACATCAAGCAGATCGAGGCCGGCGTCGTCCGCCCGGACGTTTCCGACTTCGCCATCGATGGGATTCTCGAACGCCTGCACGAGGAGTTCGCGTATCAGGCGGAATCGCAGGGGCTGGATCTGAGGAGGGTGCCTTGCAGCGCCCATGTCCGCAGCGATCCGGCTCTGCTCGAGCAGATGATGCGCAACCTCGTTTCGAACGCCCTCAAGTACACCAAGCATGGCAAAGCGCTGATCGGATGCCGCCGGCGCGCCGGTGTACTGCACATCGAAGTCTGGGACACCGGACTCGGCATCGCGGAGCATGAACTCCAGGCGATCTTCGAGGAATATCATCAGGTCGCCAATCCGGCGCGTGAACGGAGCAGGGGCCTGGGCTTGGGTCTTCCGATCGTGCAGCGACTGGGCCAGCTCCTCGAACACAAGATCCGCGTCCGCTCGACGCACGGGAAAGGCTCGGTCTTTCTCGTCGAGGTCCCGCTCGCCCATCACCACGCGCCGTCATCGCCCATCGAACCCCTCGTCTCGGTGAAGATGATGGACGGCGGGGGTGCTGCCGCCGGTACCATCCTCGTCGTCGAAGACGATCCCGACATCAGGGACCTTTTGCAACTGCTTCTGTCCGCCGAAGGCTATGGGGTGACGGTGGCGGCCGGCGCGAGCGAAGCGGTCGCCGCCGTCGCAGCGGAGCAGGACAAGCCGACGCTCCTCCTCGCCGACTACAATCTTCCAGGCGGGATGGACGGGCTGGAAATGGCGGCGAGGCTGCGGACGATGGTGGGTGGCCACCTTCCCGCGATCATCCTGACCGGGGATATCTCGACCCGTTCGCTGCAGCAGATCGCGCACGACGGATGCGCGCAGCTCAACAAGCCCGTCAAGCCGAAAGAGTTGTTTCGCCTCATCCGCAGGCTCCTCTTGCCTGCGGCGTCCCCGACATCATCACCGGCAGACGAACCTTTCGCTCGAGATGACGAGCCGATCCGGCCGGTGGTGTTCGTCGTCGACGACGACGAGGACGTGCGGGAAGCCATACGGTGCGTACTCGAGGCCGATGGCCGGGTTGCCGAGCTTTACGCCACCTCTGAAGCCTTCCTCGGCGCATACCGCGATATCCCCGGATCGTGTCTTCTCGTCGACGCCTATCTTCCCAGGATGAGCGGGCTCGACCTTCTCCGGAAGCTGCGCCACGAGCATCCCCGTCTGCCGGCCATCATGATCACCGGCAGCAGCGACGTCTCGACGGCGGTCACGGCGATGAAGGCAGGCGCCTCGGATTTCATCGAGAAACCGATCAGTGGAAACGGTCTCCTCGCAAGCCTCGATCTGGCTCTCGAACGGTCTCGTGATGGAGACAAATCAGTTGCCCGGCAGGGCGCGGCGGCGGCCCAGCTTGTTAGCCTGACGCCGCGTCAGCGCGAAATCATGGATCTCGTCCTCTCCGGCCATCCCAGCAAGAACATTGCGGCCGATCTCGGTATCAGTCGGCGGACCGTCGAGAACCATCGTGCTGCGATCATGACGAAGACAGGATCGAAATCACTGCCCGAACTCGTACGACTTGCACTCCACGCGAACGTCAGCGGTGACACGGCTGAGTAGATTCCGATCCTGACGACACGGACTCGCGCCGGTATTGTCGCCTGACTCTTACCTTGGACGATCCTTCACGCACCTGCCGTCACGGCGATGGTGCGATTAAGACTTCGCAACGTCGATACGAGCCCTTGCGAATGCCGATGAGTCCCGTTTGGCCTTGGACGGCGCCCCGCGTCCCGTACGAACGTGATGGCACCTTGCCGGACTTGCTTCCGACCTATCGTGCAGGAAAGCCAGGCCTTTGTCCGTCCGCAATCTCGAAGCTCTTCTAAACCCATCGACGATCGCGCTGATTGGAGCCAGCAACCGGCCCAATTCAGTCGGCTCCGTTCTCGCGAAAAACTTGCTGGACACCGGCTTCGCCGGGCCGATCCTGACGGTCAATCCGAACGAGCGGGCCATTAGGTCGACGCTCAACTATCGTTCGGTCGACGAACTGCCTCTGGTTGCCGATCTAGCGGTCATCAGTACTCCCGCACCCGCCGTGCCTGCGCTGATCGAGGTCCTCGGTGCGCGCGGATGCCGTGCGGCAGTCGTGATTGCCGCAGGTTTCGGCGAGGGACGGGGTGGGGAGGGCGAAGAGCTTCGAAGAGAAACCGGGGGCGAAGAGGTGCCCTCGGAAACCTCGGCGCGCGCTCAAGGCGACGCATTCAATCCTATCGGGACACCGACATGATCCACATCACGCGACGATGGCTGCTCATCACGGTGACGACTTCGGCGATGGGCTCGGCCCAAGCTGCCGACATCGCCGCGGGCCGGGCGCTGGCACAGGTCAACTGCGCACGGTGCCACGCGATCGGTCCCGACGGAGAGAGCCCGTTTGCGGGCGCCCCGGCGTTCCGGACACTGCATGAAAGGTATCCCGTGAGATCGCTGGAGGAGGCTCTCAGCGAGGGGATCATCGTCGGGCACTCTGCCATGCCTCAGATCGCCTTCGAGCCCATGGAGATCGCCGACCTCGTCGCCTACCTCGAAAGTCTGGAACCCGCGCAATGACGGCACCGGGATCGCGATCGTCCGGTCTCGGCGCTGGCAGGACATGAAAGTCATGCAAGGCAAGCACGGCAAGCCGTCGTTCCGCGATCTGTTCACCCCGAAACTCGTGACCGTCCTGCGCGAAGGCTAGGGTCTGCCGGAGATCAGGGCGGACGTCGTTGCGGGTCTGACGGTCGCGATAAGCGCCCTTCCGCTTTCGATGGCGATCGCGATCGCCTCCGGCGTCTCGCCGGATCGCGGGCTCTATACGGCGATCGTCGGTGGCTTTCTCGTCTCGGCCTTCGGGGGAAGCAGGTTCCAGATCGGCGGCCCTTCCGGCGCCTTCATCGTCCTCATCGCGGCTACGGTGGACCTTCACGGAATCGATGGCCTGATCCTCGCGACGCTTCTCTCCGGTCTGACCCTGCTCGTCGCCGGCCTGTTTCGCCTCCGAGAACCACCATCTCACTTCCGAACTTTGAGAGAGATACGAGAAAGCATCTTTCTGGACGATGCTTCGGCAGGAATGCATGTGCCACCGCAAAGGCGTCTTGCGTCTTCGGCAATGACGATCTCTTCGTCCGCTGCGATCGCGACAGCCGTCACCTTGCTTCCATCTGTGGTGATAATCCCGGAGCCTCTCTCGTTCGCGGCCGGGTCGATCGCGACACCGAGCCAGACCAGCCGCTCGCAGACCAGCCGCCGCACCAGCGGCGAGTTCTCGCCGATGCCGCCGGTGAAGACGATGGAATCGAGACCCTCCAGCGTGTTCGCCATCGCGGCGGTCTCGCGAGCGACCCGGAAGGCGAAGAGATCGATCGCTTCCCGCGCCCTTGGGTCATCACTGCTGGAAAGGACACGAATGTCCGCGGAGAGACCCGAGACCCCGAGCATCCCGGAGCGGCGGTAGAGCAGGTCCTCCAGATCGTCGTGCGACATCCCGTGCTCCTTCATCAGGAACAACAGGACGCCGGGATCGAGGAGCCCGGGCCGCGTTCCCATCACGAGACCGTCCAGCGCCGAGAAACCCATCGTGGTGTCGACGCTGCGTCCGTCCCGCATGGCGCAGAGGCTGGCGCCATTGCCGAGATGGGCGACGACGACCTTTCGCCGTCCCGGCAGCATATCGGGCAGGCGGCTCGCGACATGGGCGTAGGAAAGGCCGTGGAAGCCGTAGCGGCGGATGCCCTCGTCCTCCAAGGCGGATGGAATGGCATATCGGCTGGCTGGCGGGACGATCGTACGGTGGAAGGCGGTGTCGAAGCAGCCGACCTGCGGCAGGTCGGGCCGGAGCTCGAGGATCGCCTCGATCGGCGCCAGGCTGCGAGGCTGATGGAGCGGCGCGAGCGGCGTCAGGCCCTTCAGCGCCGAGACGATGTCGACCGTTAGGCGGATGGAGTCCTGAAAATCGCGACCGCCATGGACGATCCTATGGCCGACTGCCACGAGATGATCGTCTCCGAGATGCGCTTCGATCCAGTCGAGGAGCCGCCGAAAGAGCGCGTCCGTCGAGCCCGCTTCACCACTCCAGTCTTCGTCCGCGAGCCGTGCCCCGTACCCATCCTTCGCGGTCATGCGCAGATCGTCGCCGACATCCTCGACTTCGCCCTTCACGCGGATCGCCAGGTTGCCGGACTCGGACGTATAGAGGCCGAATTTGATGCTCGACGAGCCGGCATTGAGCGTCAGGATCGCTTCCGGCATCGTTCGGCTCCGCCTATCCGTCGAACCTGTCGGACGGATCGAACGACCATCCCCAGTCGCGGATCTCCGGCATGTCCTCGCCATGCTCGCGGATGTAGCGCCGGTGCTCGGCGAGCTTCTCGGTGAACGCGTCCGCTGCCGCCGCGGCCTTCCCGGCGAGCTCCGGAACCCGGCGGATGGCTTCGAGCGCAAGGTGGAAGCGGTCGAGTTCGTTGAGGACGACCATATCGAAGGGCGTCGTCGTCGTGCCCTCCTCGATATAGCCGCGCACGTGCATGTTGGCGTGGTTGGCCCTCGCATAGGTCAGGCGATGGATGAGATAGGGATAGCCGTGATAGGCGAAGATCACAGGCCTGTCCGTCGTGAACAGCGCGTCGAAGGCCTCAGACGAAAGCCCATGCGGATGGGCCTCCTTGGTCTGAAGCGTCATCAGGTCGACGACGTTGACGACGCGGATCTTCAGATCGGGAACATGCCGGCGCAGGAGCTGGGCCGCCGCCATGGTCTCCAGCGTCGGAACATCCCCCGCGCAGGCCATCACGACGTCGGGCTCGCCCGCGTCGCTGGCGAAGTCCCAGATGCCGGCTCCCGCCTCGCAGTGCCGGGCCGCCGCCTCGACCGAGAGCCATTGCGGCGCCGGCTGCTTCCCCGCCACGATCACGTTGATACGGTCGTAGGTGCGAAGGCAGTGGTCGGTGATCCAGAGCAGCGTGTTCGCATCCGGCGGCAGATAGATGCGGACGATGTCGGCCTTCTTGTTGGCAACGAGATCGACGAAGCCGGGGTCCTGGTGGCTGAATCCGTTGTGGTCCTGCTGCCAGACATGGGAGGTCAGGAGATAGTTCAGCGACGAGACCGGTTTGCGCCACGGGATCTCGCGCGCCACTTTCAGCCACTTGGCGTGTTGATTGAACATCGAGTCCACGATGTGGATGAAGGCTTCGTAGCAGGAGAAGAAGCCGTGCCGGCCGGTGAGAAGATAGCCTTCGAGCCAGCCTTGGCAGAGGTGCTCGCTGAGGACCTCCATCACCCGTCCATCAGGAGAGAGCTTCACGTCGTAGGGTTCGATCCGCTCCATCCAGACCCGTTCCGTCTCCCCGAAGACGGCGTCGAGGCGGTTGGAGGCCGTCTCGTCAGGCCCCATCAGGCGGAAGTTGGCCGTCCCGACGTTGAGACGCATGACGTCGGCGAGGAGCCGGCCCATCAGCCGCGTCGCCTCGGCCGTCACCGCTCCCGGTTTTGGAACATGGACGCTATGGGCGCGCCAGTCTGGCATGATGAGCTCGCTCCGGAGCGCGCCGCCATTCGCCTCGGGCACCGCGCCCATGCGCTTCTCGCCGATGGGCGCGAGGGCCGCAAGTTCCTGAACGAGGCGGCCGTCGGCGTCGAACAACGTCTCAGGTCCGTAGCTCCGCATCCACTCCTCGAGCAGAAGGCGATGATCCGCATTCGTGCGCACGGCCGAGAGCGGTACCTGGTGCGAGCGCCAGAAGCCCTCGACCTTGTTGCCGTCGACCTCTTTGGGTCCAGTCCAGCCCTTCGGACTGCGCAGGACGATCATCGGCCAGCGCGGCAGACCCGTCGAGACGCCGCTGCGGGCGGCCGTCTGGATGTCGCGAATA
>JACMIV010000235.1 GCA_014380965.1 Rhizobiaceae bacterium
ACGCCCGGCGCCCCGTGGCAGGGCGCGCAGCCGGTCGCGAAATGCCCGGCGGCGCGCTGGACGAGCGAGGCGTCCGAAAGATCGACATCCTCTGGAAGCTCTATGGCGGCCGACTGCGTCGCCACCGCATTGCGCATCGTCCAATGCAGGAACCACTCGACCGGCGCGAAGTGACCGGAGGACGCGGCGATCGAGACGAGGCCGGACCAGCTGACGGCAAGCGCGAGGAAGACGGCTGCGAAGAGCGCACCGACGACGACCTTCCAGGTGAGCGTGAATGCGATCCTCACGGAGCGTCTCTCCCGGTCGTCGTTGGAGGGAACGGGTCAGCTGCGTAGGCCGTCTCCGGCATGGCCGAGCCGGGCGGTCCGCGGAGCACGGAGGCGAGCAGAACGAGCCCGCCCGTGAGATAGGCCGCGCCGCCGACGACGAGCATGATCACGCCGCCGAGCGCCTGATCCTCGAGCGGCGTCATCGAGGCCGCCGGCGAACAGAGATCGGCGCAGGCGTAGAGTGGTCTTGGGCTGAACAGAAGGAGGGCGCCGAGGAGCGTCATGTGCATGGAGGTCATCAGAAGCCCGGCGACGCCCGCCGCCCTGGCGCCGAGACCGCTCGTGTCGCCACCAGCGCCAGTCTTCCCTCGCGGTCCCTCCTCCGCGGTGCCGAGGGCCGTCGCCCACACGAAGAGACCAGCGAGAAGGAACGAGGCCTGCTCGGCGACGAAGAGCGGCATCTCGACCCGCGCCGCATCATGGAGAGCGGGTGCGTGCCAGCCCCAGATGACGACGAACTCGGCAAAGGATGCGGCGAGAGCCAGGCCTGCCGGGATGCCTGCCATCAGCCCCGGCCAGAGGCGCGCCAGGCCGATCGCGAGGAGCGGCGCCGCGATGGCGACGACGCCCATGTGCATGACCATGTGCGCGGCAAAGGACCCTTGCGCCCTTGCAGGCAGCGGCCCGAACCAGAGAAGCGCGAGAAGGCTGAGCGCAAGCACCAGCGGCCAAAGATGGAGGCGGGAAGGCCAGAGCGGCCGGCGACCGGTTACGGGCGCGGCATCGCCTGCGCGGAACGCCTGGGACCCATCAGATGTGGCGCGCCCCCGGCTCATCGGCAGTCCACGAAGAAAAAGGCCGGCAGCGCGACGAAGACGACGGACAAGAACGAGAGGCCCGCGAGGAGAAGCGAGGAAAATTCGAGGAAGCGCTCGCGATCCTCAGGCGTATCTTCGTCATGCGGAAACGCGCCATCGTTGAAACGCCATTCCCGAAACGCCCGCACGCCGAGGAACGCGATCGCCGCCAGCGAGAGCGCCGTCGCCACGGCAACAGCCATCCGGGTGGCTTCGATCGACTGGAAGATCGTCGCATTCGGCGCGCAGTCGACGGCAGCGACGACGTAGCAGAACAGGAAATGGCCTGCCCAGATCGACGGCGAGGCGATGAGGGTCCAGAGAGTGTCGCGGGTCTGGTTCGGAAGGTCCATCGCGCCGCCCTCAGACCGCCAGGGGGAAGAGCGCGATGGTCGCGACCGTCACCACCGCCGTTACCGCCATGAAGTGCCAGTAGAGCGCCACATTGGCCATATCGATGTCGTAGACCGGCGTCAGCAGCCCTGCGAAGGACCGCGCGAGGCAGTAGAACAGCATCAGCGCTCCCACGGCCGCATGCAGCGCCGTCCAGATGCAGAGCGTCCAGACGATCGCGGGATAGACGTGCGTCGTTGGGTCGAGACCGGTCGTATGCGGCGCGTAGAGCAGCGCCGCCGCGGCAAGAAGCGCGAGGAAACCGGAACCGCCCATCAGGAGCCGGGCGAGCGGAACGCGCCCCGACCGGTTGACGACGAGCGACAGCCGGGCCCCGATCCAGGCCGCCGCGAAGATCGCCAGCGAGGCGAGTGGCCAAACAAGGCCTGGCCCCGCGACCCCGATCGGCGGGAAGTCGGCATGGATGGTGAAGAAGAAGAAGTAGCCGAAGACGAGGCTGAAGAAGGCCGTCGCATCGCCTACCATGGTGATGAACATCGCCCACCAGGAGACCGAGGCGGGTCCCGATTCATAGAGCGGCAGGACGAGGCCGAGGCCGACGTCCTTGTGCGTCTTTTCGGGGATGACGGAGGTGCCGCGCCAGAGCCAGACCATGATCGAGACGATCGACAGGCCGAGGCAGACGAGCGTCGCCGTCCAGTAGTGGAATGTCGCGAGGATGAAGACCGCCCCGAGCACGAAGGCCGCAATCATCGGCATGAAGCTCGGACCCGGCACACGCAGGACTTGGATGGGCTTTGCGTCGAGGACGGAGGTCACCATCGTCTCGCGCTTCATCTCCTCGGCATCCGGCATGTAGAAGCGGCCGGCGTCGTAGTCGGCGATGAAATTCTCCTGCTGCCAAAGCGGATAGCGCGTCGTGATGATCGGCACGGTGCGCGCTCCCCAGCTCTTGCCCGGCATCTCGGCAAGCCATTCGAGCGTCCCTGCGTTCCAGGGATTGCGTTTGGCATAGACCTCCTTGGATTTCGGCCGAAGCACGTCGAAGACGACGATGAGGAAGCCGGCGGCGAAGACGAAGGCGCCGATCGAGGAGATGAGGTTGGGGATGGCAAGGCCCAAAGCCTCCGGATAGGTCCAGACGCGGCGCGGCATGCCGGCAAGGCCGGAATAGTGCATCGGGAAGAAGGCGATGTTGAAACCCGAGAACATCAACCAGAACGCCCATTTGCCGAGGCGGTCGGACAGCTTCCGGCCCATCAGGAGCGGATAGTAATAGTAACATCCGGCGACGAGGGGGAAGAGCATACCGCCGAGCAAGACGTAATGGAGGTGCGCGACGACGAAATAGGTATCGTGCGCCTGCCAGTCGAAGGGTGCGAGCGCTACCATGACGCCGGTGAGGCCGCCGAGGACGAAGATCGCGAGCGCACCGGAAACGAAGAGCATCGGAACCGAGTATATCACCCGGCCGGTGAGGAGCGTTGCGAGGAACACGAAGATCTGGACGCCCGTCGGTATCGCGACCGCTTCCGACGCCGCCGAAAAGAAGCCGAGCGAGATCGCCGGCAGACCCGTCGCGAACATGTGGTGGACCCAGAGCCCGAAGGACAGGAACCCGGTGCCGACGGCGGCGAGCACGATCCAGGAATAGCCGAGCAGCGACCTCTGGGCGAAGGTCGGCACGATCATCGCGAGAAGCGCGATCGCGGGCAGGAAGACGATGTAGACCTCCGGATGCCCGAAGATCCAGAACAGATGCTGCCACAGCAGCGGATCGCCGCCGCGGGTCGGATCGAAGAAGGGCCAGTCGAAGAGCCGTTCGAGCTCGAAGAGGATGTCGCCGGCAATCAGCGGCGGAAAGGCGAAGAGGATCATGGCTGCCACGACGAGCACGTACCAGCCGTAGACCGGCATGAGGTTCAGACGCATGCCGGGCGGCCGGCATTTCAAGGTGCCGACGATGAGCTCCACCGCAGCCGCGATCGAGGCGACTTCGATGAAGGAGAGGCCGAGCAGCCAGATGTCGGCACCGTAGCCGGGGGTGAAACGCTCCTCCGTCGTCAGCGGCGGATACATGAACCAGCCGGAATTCGGTGCGGCGTTGAAGAAGAGCGAGCCGCAGACGAAGATGCCACCGATGAGGAAGCACCAATAGCCGAAGGCCGACAGCCGCGGGAACGGCAGATCGCGCGCGCCCAGCATCTGCGGCAGGAGGATGATGGCCACCGCTTCGAAGATCGGCACCGCGAAGAGGAACATCATCGCCGTGCCGTGCAGCGTATAGACCTGATTGTAGAAATTCGCCGTCAGGAAATCGTTGTCGGGCACGCTGAGCTGGACGCGGATCATCAGACCGAGGACGCCGGCAAAGAGCATGAAGGCGAAGGAGGTGGCGGTGTACCAGATCCCGACCTCGGTGTTGTTGACGTCGGACCAGTATCGCCAGCCCTTCGGCGAGTCCCAGACTTTCTCGAGCCGCTCTTCCTGCCCCTTGCGGATGCGCGCGTCTTCTTGCGGATCGTCGGAAGCCGGCCCCATGGCGGCTATGGCAGCGGCCTTGGCGTCGCTCATTTCAGCCTCCCCAGCCAATCGGCGATCGAGGCCACGTCGTCCTCGGACAGGGTGTCGAAGACGGGCATTTCCACTCCGGGCTTGACGTGGTCGGTCGAGGCGATGAAGCGGCCGATGTTCTCAGGTGTCATCGGAAGCACGCCGGCGGCGAGCGTCCGCCGTGCTGCCAGATGGGTGAGGTCCGGCCCTACCTTGTGTCCATCGTCCCCGGTGCCGCGGACAGTGTGACAGGCATTGCAGCCATTGGCGGAAAAGAGAGCGCGGCCGGGATGGTCGAGAAGGGCCGCGGGCGCCGCTTCCGCCGCGACGCGGACGGCGTAGTCCGTCTCCGAGAGGACGATCACGCGTAGCCCCATCTGGGCGTGCGCCTCGCCGCAGAACTCGGCGCAGACGCCGTTGTAGACGCCCTCGCGCGTCGGCTCGAGGACGAGCCGGTTGACCCTGCCCGGGATCGCGTCGGTCTTGCCCGCGATCGAGGGCACCCAGAATGAGTGGATGACGTCCGGGCTGCCGAGAAGAAGCTCGGTTCGCCTTCCGACCGGCAGAACGAGCTCGTTGGCGCTTTCGACTCCGTTTCTCGGGAGGCTCCGCACCACGCCCGGCTCTCCCTCGACCTCGTAATGGATGCGCCACCAGAAGCGCTCGCCGGACACCGCGATCGTCGGCCCGTCGGCGGCGCGTCGAAACTCCGGCATCATGCCGAGGCCGAAGACGAGGAGCGCGCTCAAGGTGACGACGGGAAAGACGCAGCCGCCCCAGATGATCAGCCGGACGCCGGCCTTCTCGCTATGCGCTTCGGGATTGGCCTTGGTGGCGTAGATCGACAGGCCGACGACGAAAAGCCAGATCGCCGTCGATCCCGCGAGCATGACCCAGAACAGCGAGAGAACGCTTTCGGCTTCGACGCCGGCCGTGTCGAAGGTCGACTGTGCCCCGCTGCAGCCGGCAAGCACCAAAGTCATGGCAACCGGTGCCAGCGGGCGCAGCGGCAGATGGCCGTTAGAAAATGCCAAAATCGACTGCGGGCGGCACGAACGACGGCCCGGTGTCCTTTCAGGGGGACCAGAACTGTGGGGAGCGGAGGGCGTATCGTTCAGAACCACATTCCCTTGTCGTTGCCCGAGCGACCGGTCTGCCCCGGTCGACGAACGTCCATCGAACCACTCCACGACCCGATCAGTCCGGCGGGCGTGACTGCAGCTTCCGATTCCTGCGCAAGCCAGGAGCGTGGAGGTAGAACAGGGGTCCATGGCTGGAAAGGCTGCACGTCCGAGAAATCCGGTCCTGCGACCGTGATCACGGCCTGCGTTTGCAAGATTGCATCTCGAGAGGTGTTCCGCCTCCTGCGTCATTGAAAATTCCGTCCCCTCGGCAGGACAGCGCGAACGGAGCGATCCGGCGGGACATGGTGGGGAGACGGCGCTTCCGGCATGGTCGGGGACCCGTCCGCAGCCGCGGCCAAAAAGGCGACGCGGCGGATTTCGTCGAGCCGATTGCGGTGAAGGCGGCCTTCGTCGATCGGCCGGCGCACCTCGTCGGCGCGTGCGAGCATCGTGCCGAGGGCGCCTGCGACCTCCGCCTGCGCGGCACTTGC
>JACMIV010000236.1 GCA_014380965.1 Rhizobiaceae bacterium
CGATCGAGCTTGCCCGGGTCGAGGGTCTCGGCGCGCATGGCCGGTCCGTCGCGATTCGGCTTAATCTCTGAGGGGCGGCATGGCGAAGACGGCGACACCCAACTCAAGGCTGATCGAAGTCGAGCTCGACGAGACGATCGGCCGCGCAACTCCCGATGTCGAGCACGAGCGCGCGGTGGCAATCTTCGATCTCATCGAGGAGAACGTTTTTCGGCCGGTCGGAACGCCGGACGGCCCTTATCGCCTGAAGCTTTCGCTCGTCGAAAAGCGCCTCGTCTTCGACATCCGCGCGGATGGCGGCGAGGCGATCGTCACGCACATCCTGTCGCTGACGCCGCTGAAGCGCATCATCCGCGACTACTTCCTCATCTGCGACAGCTACTACGAGGCGATCCGCTCGGCGACGCCCTCGCAGATCGAGGCGATCGACATGGGTCGGCGCGGCATCCACAACGGCGGGTCGGAGACGCTGCGCGAGCGGCTGGCCGGCAAGATCGAGGTCGATCTCGATACCGCCCGGCGGCTCTTCACGCTGATCTGCGTCCTTCACTGGCGGAACTGACCCATGGCGTTCCTCCTTCGCCGCTCCGCCCTTCACTGTATGCGCCGTCGCGCCGCCTGCCGGGGATCCATCCGGGGATGAGCGAGGGGCGCGATCAGCCGCCGGTGGAGGATGAGAAACCGCGCGTTTCCTCCGTGCTCTTCGTCTGCGGGATGAACTCGATCCGCTCGCCGATGGCCGAGGCGATCGCAAAGTCCGTGCTGCCGCCGTCGACCTATGTCGTCTCTGCCGGGGTGCGCTCGGGCGAACGCGACCCCTTCGTCGACATCGTGCTCGACGAAAAGGGCCTTGGCCTCGGCACCCGCAAGCCGCAGAGCTTCGAGGACCTTGCGGACGGTTATTTCGATCTCATCGTCACCATGGCGCCGGAAGCGCACCACACCGTCCTCGACGCGACGGGGTCGGCGGCCGTGGATGTCGAGTTCTGGCCGATGCCCGACCCGTCCGTGGTGACGGGAAGCCGCGAGCAGATCTTGTCCTCCTACCGCGACGTGCGCGAGCGAATCGAGACGCGCATCCGGAAGCGGTTCCTCGCCGGGTAGGCGCAGCGAGGGTGGGACGGGGCGCCGAGCCCTCGCCTCAAACGCTACCGCCCCTCGGCCGCGAACGTGGCGATGACGGATTGGAGTTCGGAGAGGCCCTCGCTCTTCTCCGATGACGTCGCGATCAGTTCTGGAAAGGCGGCGGGTCGCTTGGCGATGAGCTTCTGCGTCGCCTCGATCAGTTTCGGCACCGCCTGCGGCTTGATCTTGTCGGACTTGGTGAGGACGATCTGGTAGGAGACCGCGGCCTTGTCGAGAAGGGCGAGAACGTCGGCATCGTTCGCCTTGATGCCGTGCCGTGAATCGATCAGCACGAAGACGCGCTTCAGCGTCGAGCGGCCGCGGAGATAGTCGAAGACGAGCTTGGTCCAGGCGTCGACCTGTTCCTTCGGCGCTTCGGCATAGCCGTAGCCCGGCATGTCGACGAGCGCGATCGGCGGGAGGTCCAGCCCCTCGCCGGAAAAGCCGCCGGGCACGAAATAGTTGAGCTCCTGCGTCCGCCCCGGCGTGTTCGACGTCCGCGCGAGGCCCTTCTGGCGCACGAGGGCGTTGATCAGCGATGACTTGCCGACGTTCGAACGTCCGGCAAAGGCGATCTCCGGCGGCCCCTCGGGGGGAAGAAACTTCATCGCCGGCACGCCGCGGATGAAGACCCAGGGCCGTTCGAAGAAGAGACGCGTGCCCGCGGAGGTCTCGGTATCGACTAGGGGCGGGGTTTCGGTCATCGGCTTGGGTCCAGTCGGGAAGGTCGGCGCCGCGAATGGCGGCGAGAGTGCGCTTGATCGTGCCGATCGGCCAGTCCCGCCACGCGATCGCACCGAGACGCGGCGCGCTCAAACGAAAGAGGCCGGGCGAACCCGGCCTCGCATCGATCGAGATGACGGCGGCTTGCGGCTACTGACCGGCTTCGTTCTTCGGCTCCCGCTTGAACATGTCGCGGATGTTGTCGAACAGTTCGATCTTCGTGCCGTTGCGCTTCATGATGACGGACTGCTGGATGATCGACAGGAAGTTGTTCCATGTCCAGTAGATCACGAGACCGGCGGGGAACGTCGCCAGCATGAAGGTGAAGATCACCGGCATCCAGGTGAAGATCATCTTCTGCGTCGGGTCCGGCGGCGTCGGGTTGAGCTTCATCTGGACGAACATCGTGACGCCCATAAGGAGCGGCCAGACGCCGATGAGGAGGAAAGCCGGCACGACGAAGGGAAGAAGGCCGAACAGGTTGAAGACGCTTGTCGGATCGGGCGCGGCGAGATCCTGCACCCAGCCGAAGAACGGCGCGTGCCGCATTTCGATGGTGACGTAAAGCACTTTGTAGAGCGCGAAGAAGACGGGGATCTGCACGAGCACGGGCCAGCAGCCCGCGGCCGGATTGATCTGCTCCTTCTTGTAGATCTCCATCATGGCCTGCTGCTGCTTCATCTTGTCGTCGCCGAAACGCTCGCGCAGCTCCATTATCTTCGGCTGGATGTCCTTCATTTTCGCCATCGACTTGTACGATTTGTTGGCGAGCGGGAAGAACAGGAGCTTCAGGAAGACGGTGACGATCAGGATGGCCGCACCGAAATTGCCGGTGAAGTTGAAGAGCCAGTCGATGACGTAGAAGAGCGGCCGGGTGATGAAGTAGAACCAGCCCCAGTCGATGAGCTGGCCGAACTGCTGGATCCCAGCCTCGCTCTCGTAGCGGTCGACGAGGCCGACGACCTTCGGCCCGGCGAAGGTGCGGGACACGATCTCGGCGGATGCGCCGGGCGCGACGGTGACGGGGTCGCTGAGATAGGACGTGTGGTACTGCGGCCGCCCGACTGTCTGGTAGAGGAATTCCGACTGGAACGGGCGAGCCGTTTCGGGGATCAGCGCCGTCGCCCAGTACTTGTCGGTGGTGCCGAGCCAACCGCTCGACGCCTTGGCGGGCTGGATGCGGCCTTCGTCCTCGATATGGGAGAAGGTCGCCTCCTGAACGCCCTCTTCGCCGAAGACGCCGAGCAGCCCCTCGAACACGACCCAGGCGGCCGCGACCTGCGGCTTGGTGAAGCGTACGATCCGCCCGTAGGGCGAGACAGAGACGGGCGCCGAGCTCGCGTTCTCGATCGTGTCGGTCATCGTGAACATGTAGTCGCGGTCGATCGCGATCTGGCGGCGGAAGGTGACGCCGCGGTCGTTGATGAAGGCGAGCGTGACCGGCGCGTCGGGCGAAAGCGTGGCGTTCCCCTCGGTCGACCAGACGGTGGCGGGACCGGGAAGCGTGCCGACATCGGCGCCGCCGGCATACCCGAACTCGGCGTAGTAGGCGTCGCGCGCCGCTTCCGGCGAGAGGAGCACGATGGTGGGCGAGGCGTCGTCGACGGTCTCGTGATAGTTCTTCAGCCGCAGGTCGTCGAGACGCGCGCCCTGGAGATTGATCGAGCCGGTGAGCGTCGGCGTGTCGATCGCAACACGCGCCGAACCGCCGAGAGCCTGATCGCGCGAGGCCGTGCCGGGCGCGGGATTGGCCGAGGGGATGACGCTTTCTCGGCCCGCGGGGGTGACGAGGGTCTGTTGCTCGCTGCCGGCCGGGACCTGCGGCGTCTGGAGGGAGCCGGCGGGCGTGCCGTCAGGGTTGAGGACGCCGGCATCGATCTGCGCCTGGCGCTGCGCTTCCATCCGCGGGCTGACGACGAGAAACTGCCATCCGACCAGGACGGCGATCGACAGCGCCATCGCGATCAGGAAATTCTTGTTGTTTTCCATCCATCAGTCCCCGGTGGGTGCCTGCGTCTCACGCGAAGGTTTCGGCCGTTCGGCCTTGGTCCTTGCGAAGCGCCGGGAGAGCTCGTCCTTCAGCTCTGCGAAGGGAACGCTCAAAAGCTCGCGCCGGGCGACGACCACATAGTCGAAGCCGGGCGCCATGTCAGCCCCGCAGCGGGTGCGGACGGCCTCGCGGAGTCGGCGGCGGATCCGGTTGCGCTCGACGGCATTGCCGACCTTGCGAGTCACGGTCAGGCCGAGCCTCGGGCCGGCATCGTCCTTTCGGTCGAGCGCCTCGACAAAGAAAAAGGGGCCGTTCAGGCGACGGCCCCTGCGCGCTGCCAAAAACTCGGCGCGCGTTTTCATCCGGACGACCGGCTTGGCATTGCCGGGCTCCATTTCGTCGATGGCCGACCGCTCCCGGTCAGGCCGAGAGGCGCTTGCGGCCCTTGGCACGGCGGGATGCGATTACGCGGCGGCCACCTACAGTCTCCATGCGAGCACGGAAGCCGTGACGGCGTTTGCGGACGAGCTTGCTCGGCTGATAGGTGCGCTTCATCGTTCCTCTCCCGCAGCGGAGCCGCAGGCCTCTTGACTGTCGGTGATAAAACCGGAAACCGGAAAGAGCGAACCGCCGGACACGCGGTTATTACGCGCGCAACTCCGTTCGCTCGTCTCGTCGCTGTGTGTAGCAGGATGACGCGAAAGTCAATCGCCGCGCATCGTCGGTCCGTCCCGGGCACTAAGCTTGCCATGATCCTTCACGCCGGATCAGTGCGACCTGCTCACGACCGCGTGATCGACCTGCCGAAGCAGGTCACGAAGTCGTCCTCTCATGCCGCCGGGTTGGGCATGACGCACGGTTCGGAGTATGGCCATATCCGGGAGCGGGCGGAACCGTAATGGACGCCGTGTCGGGACCGACATAAGACCGTCGGGCGGCGTTGAAGGGCTCCGGCTGGAAGCGGCGAGGCGGATGGACGGCGGACGAGGATCATGGTGGCGTTATGCGCCGATTGCGTTGATCGCGGTCGGTCTCCTGCTCGCCTATTGGCTCGGCGCCCACCAGTATCTCTCGCTCGACCATCTCTACGCCAAGCGCATGGCGCTCAAGGCGTTCGTCGTCGACAACCTCGCCTTATCGGCAGCGGGCTTTTGCTTCTTCTATGCCATCGCCATCGCCTTCGTCTTTCCGGCGCCCGTGATCCTTACGGTCGCCGCGGGCTTCCTCTTCGGCTGGTGGCTCGGCGGCCTCCTGGCCATCACCGGGGCGACGATCGGCGGCTCGGCGTTGTTTCTCGCCGCCCGCTCGGCCTTTGGCGACGTCTTGCGGCGCCGGGCAGGCGGCGCGATCAAACGCTTTGCCGAAGGGTTCCGGCGCGACGCCTTCACCTATCTCCTCGTCCTGAGGCTGACGCCGGTCCTTCCTGTGGCCGCGCTCAACATCGGGCCGGCCTTCTTCGACATCTCGCTCCGTTCCTTCGCGCTCGCGACCTTCCTCGGCATCATTCCGGGCGCCATGGTCTACGCCTTCCTCGGCAGCGGCCTCGATCGCGCGTTGAAGATCGCCGGAAAGAGCGAGAATCTCGCGATCCACGACCTGATGACGGTGGAACTCACAGTCGCGCTCGTCGGGCTGACCCTGCTGTCGCTTGTCGGCATCGCGCTGCGCAAGTGGCTGCTGCGGCCGGGCGTCACCGAGGGCGAGCCAGAGACGGTGCCCGCCGGAAAGGCGGCGCCGCGATGACCCGATCGTCTCCCGCCGGGCTGCGTGGGACGCCCATGTCCTCCCGAGACGGCCCATCGCGAGCCGGCGTGCTCGAGCCCGACATTTGCGTCGTCGGCGCGGGGTCCGGCGGCCTCAGCGTCGCGGCGGCGGCGGCCGCCGTCGGTGTCTCCGTCGTCCTCATCGAACGCTCGCGGATGGGCGGAGATTGCCTCAATTCCGGTTGCGTGCCGTCGAAGGCCCTCATCGCCGCCGCCGCCCATGCGAGCGCCATCCGCCAAGCATCCGCCTTCGGCATTTCGGCAGGCGAGCCGGTCGTCGATTTCCCCGCCGTCATGCGCCATGTCCGCGACGTCATCGCAGGGATCGCTCCTTTCGATTCGGTCGAGCGCTTCGAAGGGCTTGGCGTCAGGGTGCTTGCCGAAGAAGCCCGCTTCCTCGATTCGCAAACGCTCGCCGCCGGCCCCCATCTCATTCGGGCGAGGCGCTTCGTCCTCGCCACCGGTTCGTCACCCCGCGTCCCCGACTTTCCCGGCCTCGAGGCCGTGCCCTTTCTCACCAACGAGACGCTTTTCGATCTCGACGTGCTGCCGTCCCATCTCCTCATTCTCGGCGGCGGACCGATCGGTCTAGAAATGGCGCAGGCCTTCCGGCGGCTCGGCTCGGCCGTCACGGTGGTCGATGCAGGCGGCGCGTTGAAACGCGAAGATCCGGACCTCTCCGCGATCGTCCTCTCTGCGCTTCGGGCCGAGGGTGTCGACCTCCGGGAGCATACGGCGGCCGAAGCCGTCTCGATGGCGACCGGCGACCGGCGCGGGGAAGAGACCCTGACGCTTCAGGTCCGTTCGCCCAGCGGAGAGGCACAAGTGAGCGCAAGCCATCTCCTCGTGGCCGTGGGCCGGCGGCCGACGGTGGAGGCGCTCTGTCTTGAGGCCGGCGGAATCGACCACGGACCGTCGGGCATCGTGGTCGGCCGCGACCTGCGCACTTCCAACGCGCGCGTCTACGCCATCGGCGATGTCGCGGGCGGCCCGCAGTTCACCCATCTCGCCAATCATCATGCCGGTCTCGTGGTGCGGGCGATCCTGTTCCGCCTGCCGGTACGCCAGACGCCGGACCTCGTTCCGCGCGTCACCTATACGGCGCCGGAACTCGGTCAGGTGGGCCTGACGGCGGCCGAGGCCGGGGCGCGGGGCATCGATGCCCGCGTTCTGACCTGGCCCTATGCCGACAACGACCGCGCGCGGACCGAGCGCCGGACGGAAGGGCTCCTCAAGATGGTCGTTGCGGGGGATGGGCGCCTGCTGGGCGCGGGGGTCGCCGGCGCAAAGGCGGGCGAACTCACCAACCTGTTTTCGCTGGCGCTTGCCCAACGTCTGACGGTGCGAGACCTTGCTTCCTTCATCTCCCCCTATCCAACCTACGCGGAAATTGGAAAGCGGGCGGCAACCACCTATTATGCGCCGTATGCGAAGCGAAGCATCGTGCGGGCGGCGGTTCGTCTCCTGTCGCGCCTGGGCTGATCTCGGCAGCATGAAACAATAGGACGCGTTGTCCGCGACGTTCGAGAATGACAGGAATGCCAGACCCTTACCGCCCGGAAGCCGCGGCGAGAAGGGCCCGGAAGGGATGACGCCCGGTTACTCGGATAGGACGATCTTGCAGGCAGAGTCAGCGGCATCGGTCCAAGCTGTCGACCGGGAAGGAGAAGGGGCCGTCGATGCTCTTCCCGGCCGCGTCGTTCTGTCGCGCCGGCTGTCCACCCGCGTCCTCTGGCTGACGATGCTCGCGGTGATGATCGCTGAAGTGCTCATCTTCGTTCCCTCGATCGCCAATTTTAGAAATGCCTGGCTTCTGCAAAAGATCGAGACGGCGGCGGTTGCCGGGCTGACCGCCGAGCAGGCGAGGGCGGACGGCGGGCCGGTACTGGGCCCCGAGCAGCAGGCTCAACTCCTGCGCGCGCTCGACGCCGACCTCATCGCCATTGCCAACGAGGGCGCGACGCGCCTTCTCGCGCGCTCCGAAACGCTCGGCCCCGTCGACACGCAGATCGATCTCGGCGCGCAGTCCGCCCTCCAGCTCATCGGCGGTGCCTTCAATACCTTGCTCTTCGGCGGCGACCGGATGATGCGGATCGTCGGCCCCGTGGGCGAGGAGGGCATCACCGCGGAGGTCGTGATGCCCGAGAAGAAGCTGGTGCGCGCGATGCTGATCTATTCGCGCAATATCTTCGTGCTGTCGCTCGCGATCGCAAGCTTCGCCGCGCTGCTCGTCTTCGCGGCGATCAGCTATCTCCTGATCCGGCCGATCCGGGGCATGACCCGCTCGATGGTGCGGTTCGGCGAGAACCCGGCGGATGCCGAGCGCATCATCGCGCCGAGCGGGCGCCGCGACGAGATCGGCGTTGCCGAAA